>CAYSCV010000023.1:6941-16894 GCA_964429715.1 uncultured Methanosarcinales archaeon | reverse complement strand
TCTCCATCTTTTAATGGGATGTCACCAAAGCGGTTGTCTTCAATTCCGTTGAGGTAGACTTTTAATGTATGTTTAGCATCTGTTGTGTAGAAGAAGATTTGTTTTTTGTTAAATGTTTTACCCCAAATGGCAAAGAAGTCTTTGAGGTAGAATTCAGCTGGATTGGGTGATTCAATATGTAATTTTCCGTCGGTGCCATGGGTATGGATTACATGCATGCCGGTTTTGGTGATACCAATACTATCAGGGATGGTTTGCTTTTCTCCTAATATTTCAATTTCAAGAGTTGGATGGATGTGTAAAGCCATTTCTTTATGTTCTTTTAAATTTAATTGGAGAAGTTCTTCGTGAGTGGGAGTAAGGTTGCAGGAGGAGAGTAGAATTAAAATAAATATGATTAGTACTAGGTGAGTTTTTGTTTTGATCATTAGTTAGGGGGTATACTCTATTATTATATAAATCTTTTTTTAAATGAACTTTATGGCTTCTTAAACCTATATTCTCCACATACTTAAGATTTATATAGGAGTGATTATGATAAATTATGAATAAATTATAAATAAGCAAAAATGAGAGGTTACTATGGCTAAAATAACATCTAAAGATAAAAGTACAGTTTCAGCGATTTCTGAAAAGGAACATTCAATACACCATGAACAATCACATCATGTGGGTAGTTCTCATCACGAGGCGGTTACACACCACACCGTGATTTCACCCCCCCTTGAAAAGTTGTTTACTTCAACGATTCTCATATTACTCACATTGGCTGTTATCGGAATGATTGCAAATCAATATTTAATTAGTTCAGTTTCGGCTGATTTAGGTAATGGGTATTTTTTTGGTGCATCTGCTAAATCGTTTACAGGTACAGCGGGAGGCAAGGATTTAAGCAAATTGGATGTATCTACTTTGAAATCAACGGCACATACAGTTGCGGCAGTGTTTTCGTTAGATAGTGTGCAAACATCTGATGATGCGATTGCGGTAATGTTTCCAAGTGGTATGCCAGATTATGGTCAAGCGTTAGGAGTTAGTTTTGAGGATCCAGTTGGTTCGCTTTCGACGTTGGCGTCAATGTATCCCGGGTTGAAAGCAGAAGTACAGAAAAGTAAGCCAGAAGCCTGGCAGCGATTTTTAAAATTGGCGTTACAACCGGTGGGCATTTCTTGCGAATTTTGTTGTGGAGTGGGGCCAATTGGTATCAATAAAGCGGGCGATTTGGCTTGTGGGTGTCAACATAATCCGGCATTGTTATCAGTTGCGTTGTATTTAACGGCATACACTGATTATAACGATGGAGAAATTTTAAAAGAAGTAATGAAATGGAAGACGTTGTTTTTCCCGAAAAATATGGTGGAGTTGGGTTTAACAGTAGCAGGTAAGGATGCGTCGCAGTTGAAAGAGTTACCGGGCATGGTCGGAGGGTGTTAAATGCACTTGAGTTGTACTTTAAATAAATTAAAACAATATTAACAAATGAATGGAGGATTAATCACATGGAACAAAAAACAATAATTGCGTTAATTTTGGGAGTATTAGTACTTGTGTCAGTTGTTCAGGCAGTACAATTATACAGCTTAAAAGAGAAAGTAAGTACAGGAAATTTTAAAGTAGGTTCAGCAACAGGGGGAGTTTCCACTTCCGCAGGCAGCGGCAAGCAAGTTGGTTCAGTACCAGCGAGTGTGAAAGAACTGCCAAAGATGGTTGGGGGCTGTTAATTTTAATTTTTTAATTTTATTTTACTTTATCTTTTTTTTATTGATATTTACTAAAAAACAAAACAGGAGGGAGGGCATTATGGATTCACACGATTCGAAAAATCATTGCGGGAAGGGGCCAATAGTATTTTATGTACTAGGGAGTATTATCATTGTTTTATTATTATTTAATATTTGGCAGAGTTATTCTTTACAAAATATGTTTGGGGCGAAATCTACTCCAGTTGAAAAGCCAAAAATTGAGTTAGTGGTTATTACGACGAATTCTTGTGAAAAATGTTTTGATATTACGACAATTTCTTCAAAATTAAGTTCGTTGGGTGTGGAGATTAAAGATCAAGTCACGTTAGATTATCAGAATGCGAGCGGGAAAGCGTTGATTGCCAAATATCAAATTTCCCATGTACCTGCGTTAATTATCAAAGGGGATGTTGAGAAGTCGGAGAAGCTTAAAACACTTTTAAGTGAAATTGCAACAAAGCAGGAGGGGAGTTATGTCTTAGCTTCGCCGATGCCACCTTATATTGATGTTGCAACAGGCAAAATGCGAGGTGAAGTGGGTGTCGTTTTACTTGAGAAAGAGAATTGTGTGCAATGTGCAGATTTAACGGCCTTAGTTGAATTATTGAAGCAACAAGTTTCAATTAAAGATGTGAAAAAAGTTACCATTACGTCTACAGAAGGAAAAGAGTTAGTGAAGAAGTATAACATTTCAATAGTGCCAACATTAATTTTTGATAGTGAGGCGTCGTTATATCCGACTATCAGCGGTGTATGGAAGAATGTTGGGACAGTAGAAAAAGATGGTTCGTTAGTGATGCGAGTGGTCAATCCGCCGTTTTATAGTATTCCGGAAGGGAAAATGAAAGGGCTTGTTACATTAACAACAATTGAAGATAAAAGTTGTACAGAGTGTTATAATGCGTCAATCAATAAGTTGATTCTACGGCAGATGGGTGTGCAATTAGAAAAAGAAAAAACGCTGGATGTTTTAATGCCTGAAGCGCAAGGGTTAATTGCAAAGTATAAGATTACAAAAGTGCCAACAATTGTGTTAACAGGGGATGTAAGTTCTTATGCGTCGCTGGTGAAAGCGTGGAAAGATGTTGGTTCTGTCGAATCCGATGGTTCATATGTGTTACGTAAAGTAGAGTTGTTTGAACAGCCGTATAAAGATTTAGAGCAGAAAAAAGTGATCATGCCGAAAGCGGCTTCTGCGATTCCTAAAACTCCTGTGGCTAGTGAAACGGGATCAACAGTTGGTTCGGCGGTGGCGACGAAGCCTGTGAGTACGTCTGCTGCGACCGGTTAAGATTAGGGGTTATAATAGCATGAAATACTCTTACTTTTTTTTACTTTTTTTTGTTTTTATTCTTATTTTACCAGTCGTATTTGCGCAGCTGCCACCGGCATTACAGAAAATTAAAGATTATAATCAGCAGTTTAGTTTGGATTTTTCAGTGAAAGTATCGTTCTTAATTGCGTTTGCGGCGGGAATGTTAGGTATATTATCACCTTGTATTTTGCCGTTTCTGCCGGCGTATTTTTCGTATACGTTTAAAGAGAAGAAGAATATTACGTTGATGACGTTGGTGTTCTTTCTTGGTTTTTCAATTGTGTTTGTACTTTTAGGGGTGGTTGCGGGGTTGGTGGGGGAGCAGACTTTAGTCGTGCTGCAGCAGCGATGGTTGGTGACGGTTGCAGGATTGGTTATCTTTTTTATGGGGGTGTTGACATTATTGGGGAAAGGTTTTTCCTCATTTATTCATTTCAACCGTAAGTTTGATAATGACATGCCTGGGGTGTTTTTGATGGGGGTGGCGTTTGCGCTGGGGTGGACAGCGTGTTTAGGCCCGATCCTTGCAGGGATATTAGGGATTGGAGCTATATTAGGAAATGTATGGCAGGCGGCATTGTTGATGTTTTTTTACGCGTTAGGGAATTTAGTGCCGTTGTTCTTGTTGTCTTTTTTTTATGATAAATTTAGGTTGTCAGAGAGCAAATTCATCAAAGGGAGAATGATTACGTTTAACGTTTTGGGAAAAGTGCGGCAAGTACATTCTACAAACCTAGTGTCAGGGGTGCTGTTTCTTTTTGTGGGGTTGGTTGTTATCTTCTTTGAAGGAACAGGAGTTTTTAATACGTGGGATATTTTAGGAACAAAACAGTATTTTTATAGTTTACAGAATTTGTTGCTGGGGTGGAAGTATGCGAATATGGTTGGGGGGGCGGTGTTGGTTGTTTTTTTAGGAGCGTTGGGGTATTTTGTGTGGAAAGGGATGAGAAGGAAAGAAGCGAACAATTAAATTATACTGTTTTTCACTCTCATTTTTTATATTATTAGTGAGCGACATTAATTATACATCAGAATGTGCCGCTCACTAGAATAGTAAACAACTTTTTTTAATATACTTTAGTTGTGTCGTTTACTATATTAACGAAAGATATATAAATATATACCTTTTGTTAATGGTATTATGAACCTAATCCCTCTGCAAGTAAAATTGAAGCGAGAAAGCCATCGTCGTGTAGCTTCTGCTCAGGATTTGATTGTACGAGAAGTTTATGCGGTGTTTGAACGAGCGGTGCTTCATGGGGGAACGGCGATTTGGAGGTGTTATAATGGAAAGAGGTTCTCAGAAGATTTAGATTTTTATTTACCTCCTGATAAAGCGAAAATCGAGGAAGTATTTAGGCGTTTTCAGAACGTTGGTTTTCGTTTACTCAAAAAAAAGATAGGAGAGAATAGCATTTATTTGGAATTGGAATTAGATCGGACTACGGTACGTTTTGAAGCTACATTTCAAAAAATTTCAGGGATACTTTGTGATTATGAATTGTCTAATGGAAATTTTATGCCTATCTACAGTTTAACCAAAGAACAATTTTTAGAGGAAAAAGTACAGACGTATCTCAAACGATATAAAGTACGTGATTTATGGGATATTTTCTTTTTACTGCAAAGGATTGAAAATCCTCGTGTTATTGTAGGATTACAACTGTTGATCACGAAGTATAAAAAACCAGTTGATGAGCCTGATTTAAAAGTGATTATACTTGAAGGTATCATACCATCGGCAGAAGAGATGAAGGGATATATTACACGCAAATGGGAAAACAAATACATTTAACAAAAGTTCTAGGGTTGTTTGAAAAAAGTCCGGTTGTCGATTTTAAATCTATTCGACGGATAGTGGGTAAAGAGAGTTATGCTAAATTGTTAGTATCTACTTTACTGAAGAAAAATATAATTAAGAAAATGGGAAAAGGAGTGTATACAATACATGAGGAAAGTTCTTTAAGTGTTTTTGCGTACACTCCGGCTTATTTAGGGTTGCAGAGTGCACTGAGTTATCACGGGGTATGGGAGCAAGAGACGATACCTATTGTGCTTACGATGCGTAAAGTACGGCGCGGAGTGAGAACGGTGTTAGGGAGTAATATTATGGTGAGGAATATTGATCCTAAGTATTTTTTTGGGTTTGATTATGTTTTAGATGGAAATTTTTATGTGCCATATTCTGATATTGAGAAAACGGCGATCGATCTTGTGGTATTTAAAGTAAAGATGGATGCAGAGTTGTGCAAATCAATTCGAAAAAAGATTGATAAAGTTAAATTATATACCTATTTGAAGAAGTATTCTCCTAAGCTACAGGACTTGGTGAAGAAGAAGTTGTTTATTTAGTTAGTTCTTTGAAATGTTATTTTCATTTATATTCCACTTTATAATATACTATAAAACATTCTTTGAAGTCGGTTACGGTGCAGTATTTGTGCAGGTTTTCTTTTATTTTTTCAGTGGTTAAGACTTCAGGAATTTGGATGTCGAAGGCTACTTTCTGATAGACCATTTTACGTAGAAAATTACTGCGGTAACTGACTTGGGCAAGGTCTTGTTTGACATCTTTATCTGGGTCGATGATGATTTTGCCTTTGATGCGGTCGATCAATACTTGGAATTCGATGCCGCGAAGGTCGCAGTTGAATAATACTGAGGGGATGATGTACGTGGTGATTTTTTGGATTGGTTTATCGGCCATCATGCGGATTTCCTGCATGGTGATTTGCGGGAGAATGACAGGTAAGACTCCTTGTTCGGCGTAATTTTTGTTTTCTTGGATGAGGTCTTTTTGATATTCTTCAGGATTTGTGTTTACGATTTTATTTTTTGTTGTTGTATTTGTTGCAGTTGAAGTGAATGAGCTGGTTTCTTGCGTTTCAGAGAGAGGGGTAGTTGGTTGGGAGAGCATATCAATTGCGTGGCCGCCGTGTTTACTTTTTCGCGGGCGGATGTTGACGACTAAAGGGCGATCAACGAAACCGCATAAGAGAGCAGAGCCGATGGAGAGATTTTGGATTTCTTGTTCGGTTTCGGCGGTGATGCCTTCAATGGAGCCAACTAGAGAACGTAGGTCGTTAGGGTTGGTCACTTTCATAATGAGTTGGGTGCTGCATTGGGCGAGGATGGTTTTTTGCACTAATGCTGGTCTTTGAGAGACGACACATAGACCGAGTCCGAATTTTCTTCCCTCGGAAGAAATGAGACGGATGATGTCAAGACTTTTTGCTTTACCAAAGCCTTTTTCAGGGCAGAAGTTATGTGCTTCTTCGATGATGCAAAAGAAGGGGGGAATCTTTTCTTGTTTGCGCGCAAGAAAGACATCTTTCAATAATTTGTAGACAATGACGTCTTGGACTTCAGGGGTGATGCCTTTGAGATTGATGATGGTACATTTGCCAGGTTTGACTAATTCTTGGAGGGGTGTTGGGGAGGGGGAGAAAATTTTGAGGTCGCGCAGATACATTATGGTGTCGATAATGGCCCATTTAGCGGAGGAATTGAGTTGTTCTAAACCAAGCAAGATATTATCAAAGTTGATTTCTTCCATGTCTTTAATGACGGAAAAGAGCATAGCTTCTTGAGTGGAGGTGAGTTGGATGGGAAGCAATTTCATTAATTCATAGCTGTTCATCTTTTCGTTTAGTTTCAGCGGACGGACGTCTTGTTTAAGGTTCATATCACCATATTCTTGGATTTGCGCGTTATAGCCTTTCGGTTTGAGATTCCAATTGATGAGGATTTCACTTTCTTGGGTGGGTTGTTTCATGGCGGCATATTCACCATGAGGGTCGATAATAATTAAAGGGACGTTTTTTTCAAGAATTTCTTCGACTAAGACACCGACGGCGTAACTTTTTCCGGCGCCGGATTTGGCGAGGACACATAAATGTTTTGTTAGGATTTTTTGCAGGTCTAAATTGATTGGGATATTTTTTCCTTCCAAATTTCCAAGAAAACCACCTTCCGATTGCAGTTCAATGATGCGTTTGATGAAAGAGTCTTCCGCTTCCAATACTTCAGTGTTAAGGGAGAAAGGGGTGCGAATGCCTTTGATGCGGTTGTCGATGTCTTTATAACCAATGACGTTGCAACGGGCGGTGAGTTCTTCAGCTGTTCGTTCCAGTTCCATGACTTGGGCGAGAACGACGCCGTAATCAGGGTGATGTACTTGAATAAATTGAAATTTACGGGTTTTAGCACTGGTGACATTAAATTGAAAATTGGTTGTACTTACTTTTCCAGTGATTCTACCGAGGATCATATTTAAGCGGGGAGAGAACGGGTTTATTAAAGTTTAGGGGGTGGAAATGATTTATAGGAGAAGTGTTTTTATTTATTCTTCTTTCTTATAATTTTTTCTTTCTCTTACCAAAATATTATCAATTGCATGCGATACAATGTATGACCAGTCCAGAGGACTAGGAAAAAGTAGAAGAGGGAAAAGAAGCGATTGAGGGGAAAGTAGGCGGAGAGCCAGTGGTGTTCTTTGTTATGTTTTTCTCCTTGCGTCCAACTCATGAAGAAGTAAATAATGCTGTCAATGAGAAATAAGTACCACAAGACGCCTTCGGTGTAAAAGTTCATTATATCTTTTTTTGAAATGATTATTTAAAAGTGTTGTGTTTTTTTTATACACTTCTGATATAATCTACAATCATTTTTTCGTTAAATGGTTGACTGAAATATTGAAAATCAAATTCAGTTCCAGTTAGGCGTTCATAGACTTCGATGTATCTTGCAGCGGTTTCAATTACTTGCTGGTCTGTTAGTGAGGGTGGTTTTCCTGATGTTCCATTATATCCCTGTTCTACTAAGACGTCACGTACGACTTGTTTGGACCATTCTTTGATTTTAAGTTGAGGGTGGTGTTGAAGTAGGTGGGTAACGTTTTGGTATTTTCCTGTTTGCATTTGGGCTTGGATTTGTGGGAATTTTTCTTGCCATTCGGTTTGTTCCACGTAGCGAGAAGAGTCAGGGGTGTGAATTTCATCGATTAAGAAAAGTTTTTGATTTTGATTCTTCATATCAATGCCAAATTCGTATTTGGTATCAAGCAACAATAATCCTTTTTTTTTTGCTTCGTCTGCGCCATGTTGATACAAGTCTCCGCTGGTTTTTTGGATTCTTTGGGCGTAGTCCAACCAATTATGGCCGTTTCCATTTAATTTATCATGTAATACCTGGGTCATTTCTTTTAGCGTAATATCTTGGTCGTGTCCATGTTCCGCTTTAGTTGTAGGGGTAAATAAAAGTTCAGGGAGTTGTTGGTAACGTAAGAAATTTTCTGGTAAAGAATGGCCACATTTTTCGCGTTTTCCTAGTTCATATTCATTGGCTATACTGCCCCACATATATCCGCGCATGACACATTCGACACCAATATTGGTTACTTCTTTTTGGATCATGACACGAGGATGTGGTGAGGGCAGGGCGGCTAGTTCTATATATTCTCGTAATTGTGCAAAAGAATATTCTGCGATGGCATTTAACACGACGCCTTTGAAAGGGATGGCGCGATTTAGAATGACATCGAAGGCAGAGACGCGATCGGATGCGATCATAACGCGTAGATTTCCTTTTGATGTTTCAAAATTATATGAATTTCGTACTTTTCCTTTTTTGACTTGCCCTAAATCAAGGATTGGTGGATCGATAAGAATGTTTTCAAGATGGTTTGCGACGGTTCTGCGGATGAGTTGTGCTCTATTCTCCATACTTATCTTAAAAAGTTCGTTATTTAAAAGAATTCAGCGTTTTTAAGCTATAGGTTCTATTCCTTTGTTTCTTCTAAAATTATTCTTGCTGTAAATGCGCCTTTTTGTTCCCGTTTCTGCTGTTGGACAGCTATCACTTGTTCAATTGTCCATTGTTTTTCTTTTAAAATTGTGGTAATCACTTCAAAGATATCAGCCATTTCGTCGATGGTTTGGGATTGTGTGTATTCTTTTACTTCTTCTTCTAATTTTTCAAGCAGTTTTTTGGTGTATTCTTTTTTGTCTGCAATGTGGGTTTTGGTTGTGATTCCTTTTTGTTGAAGAATTGTAGGGATGTTATCACGGATGAGTTTATTGTATATCATAGATTAGAGAATGTGAAAAGACTATAAAAAATATTCCTCCTCTTTAATCATTATCCACTCTTGGTGCGAGAATGAAGCTCATCAATAAGCGGTCGGTTACTTTGTATTCGAGTTTTAAAGGATAGTCGGAATTGAAATATAATGTAACTTTATCCGATAATTTTCCAGCGTTGACCATTTTTTTTAAGTATTCAATGGAATATTTGGCTTTGTATTTATCGTCGCCTGTGGCTTTGATGGTGGTGATGTCGTCGGATTTGATTTCGATTAGGGCTTTGGATAAATCTCCTTCAGCTTTGATGAGTAAGAGGCCTTTTTCACCTAAGAAGGTTACGGATTCGGCAACGACGCTGACATCTTCAATGGCTTCGGCTAATACGCTAGAATTTGTTTCAATAGTTAATGAGAAATTTAATTCAGGAACGCGTTGTTCTTTATCATCTAATTCTAAAGTTGGAATGGAAAACGAGCGAATGGTGTTGCTGCGCATCTGGATGGTTAATTTGTTATCATCGGTGGTTTCCAGGCTTAAGATGTCATCTCCTTTGGTACGGCGTAAGATTTGTTTTAAGCTGTTTAAGTTGATGCCGATGGTTTCAGGTTTTTTTACTTCATAGGATGTAAACGAACTGCTAAGAAGCTTAAATATGATCATGGCGACGTTGGCGGGGTCCATGGCAACTAATTCTAAGCCTTCAGGCTTTACTTTGAATTTTGCTTCGGTCACTAGGTCAGAAATGATGGAAATGGTATCTTTAAAATATTTTGGTTCTGCTAACACTACTTTCATGTTGTTTACCCCCTGGAA
>CAYSCV010000023.1:0-6931 GCA_964429715.1 uncultured Methanosarcinales archaeon | reverse complement strand
ATTTTAGAGTTGATTGTTTCTGTTTTAGAAAACTTTGCATAATTCACATTTGTTAGGCAAAGTTCTCTACTTATTCAATTTTCAATCTCTTCCCATCACTCATGATATGAACATTTTTAAAGCCTAATTGGGTGGCGAGTTCTTGCATCATGATGGCTTTGTCTGGTCCGGCATGAGCGGGAATGATATGTTTTGGTCGTACTAATTCTAATAAATCACGATGGTCTTCACGGGCAGCGTGACCGGAGACGTGGACGTCGGTAAATAAGCGGACATTTTTGGCGCGCAATTCGCTGTCTAATTTATCGCGATTGCGTTTATTGACTTCAACAGGGATAACAGAACAGCTGAAAATGACCATGTCGCCTTCATTGAATTGGTAATCGAACTCGCCGCGGACCATTCTTGAAAGGATGGCTTTAGGTTCACCTTGATGGCCAGTGCAGACGATGACGTACTTTTCTTTACCTTCTTTTTGAATCTTAGCAAATAACTTTTCGACGCGATCGCGTTGGCGGACAAATTCGACTTCTTTGCCGAATTCTATAATCCCTACGCGTTGTGCGGCCAAGACGTATTTGGCAATAGATCGGCCAACTAAGACAACTTTGCGATTTAATTTATGGCCGTTTTCGACAATACTTTTTAAGCGGGCGATGTGGCTGCTAAATGTGGTTACTATAATGGATTTACCTTTTGATTGGACGCCGAACATGACGTCGCGCAGCATTTGTTTGGCAACGCCTTCAGAAGGCATTTTACGATGTTCGTGGGCGTATAAACATTCAACGATGAGGAGGTCAACACCTTCTTTACCAATCTCTGCTAAGCGTTCTAAATTTGGCTTTTTACCTAAAGTGGGGTGCATATCAAATTTGTAATCGTTGGCGTACATGACTTTTCCAGATGGTGTATGTAATACAACAATAGCGGTATGGGGAATAGAATGGGTGACGGATATGAACTCTGCCGTAATATTTTTGGATAACTGGAAAGTGCCATTGAGTGGAACAGCGGTTATTTTATTTGTGACTTGGATTTGTTCATCTGCTGTTATTGTTCTTAATACTTCAGCAGTATAGGGCGTGCATACTACTTGAGCTTTAGGGAATAATTTCAATGAGAAAGGCATGGCTCCAATGTGGTCTAAATGGGCGTGACTAGGTACTATAGCAATTACTTTATCTTTCCATTCTTTTAAAGCTTTATAGTCCGGTACGGCTTCTACTTTCAACAATTCTTCATATGTTTTACTGCCGACATCTTCACGATCTTCACTATAACTGACATATTTCTCCATATTTAAACCCATATCGAGAATGACGACTTCTTCACCGATTTTTACGGCGACAGAATTTCCACCAACGTGAGAAAAACCGCCAATTGTACATACTTCAATAACCATAGTTTTATGGGATTTTGTTGTAGTTTAAAAATGTTACAGTTTTTTTTTAAGATATGGTTCATTTTTTTGATGCGAAAGTTATTTAAATCGTTTCTTTTGTTAGTTGTAAGAGCGAGGATATTATTTATGGGAGCAGTGGAAACATTTTTAGGGAGATTTATTGAACAAGTTCATAAAGTGCCTTATTTAGACAATATTTATCTTGCGGCTATTGCTATTTTAATTGCAACCGGGATTATAGCACAGATCATGTTGTTTTTATTTAGTTTATATCTGAAAAAAGTTGCGGCGAAGACAGAAACAATTATTGATGATTTGATTTTTGAAAAAACAAAAAGACCAGTCTTCTTTTTAATTTTAATTTATGGGTTAAAGTTAGCGTTACTTGATTTAGGTTGGTTAGGTCTCGTGTCAAAAATTGTCGATTCGCTGATGGCGATTATGTTTGTGTTTATCTTACTCAGAGTGTTTGATATCATCATAGAAAGTTGGGGGCAGACATTTGCAAAGAAAACAGACACAAAATTAGATGATGTGCTCTTACCTTTGTTTCATAAAATTGGGAAAGTTGTATTTACATTAATCTCTTTGATGTGGTTACTTCATATTTGGGGAGTAGACATCACACCATATTTGGCAGGAGTGGGGATTAGCGGAATTGTGTTAGGTTTAGCGTTACAGGATTCGTTGAAAAATATTTTAGGTGGTATTAATTTGATGATGGATAAGACTTATCAAATCGGGGACAAAATTAAGTTAGAAAGCGGAGAAGTGGGAAAGATACACGATATTGGTTTACGCACGACAAAATTAGTGACGTTTGATAATGAAATTGTGTATGTGCCAAATGGGTATTTAGCGAATTCCCGCGTGATGAATTTCACGCATCCGGATACGAAAGTTAGGGGTAAAGTGGAGTTTATGGTGGGTTATGGAGTGGATGTTGAGAAAGTTAAACGTGTGATTCATAATGCGATTATTAAGCAGGTGAAAGATTTAGCGAAAGGGAAAGAGGTTACAGTGCAATTTTATGAGATGGGTGATTTTGGATTAAAATTTCGGGTGTTTTTCTGGGTCGAGCATTGGGATCAGGAAGCAAAAGTTAAAATGGAGATTACGCAGTTAGTGTATGATGCATTGAATAAAGCGAAAATTGAGATTCCGTATCCGACGCAAGTGGTGTATGTGAAGAAGTAGTTTAAATTTATATTTCATTTTTTATATTGTTTTTTTAGATTGGTTGATCTACAATAATTGGTCTACTATACAATAAACTTTATAAAGAAGTTGGGAGAATAATAATCTATGGAATCATCTATCTGGACCGAAAAGTATCGCCCAAGCCGGTTTGAGGAGATTAAAGGGCAGAAGGAAATTGTTGAGAAGATTTCTGCGTTTGTGAAGTCGGGGAATATGCCGCATTTATTGTTTTCTGGTCCGGCGGGAGTGGGAAAGACGACGTTATCACTTGTGATTGCGAAACAGTTATTTGGTGAGCATTGGCGGGAGAATACGCTGGAATTAAATGCGTCTGATGAGCGAGGGATTGATGTTGTGCGGGTGAAGGTGAAGGATTTTGCACGAACGAAAGCAATAGGGAATGTACCTTTTAAGTTGATTTATTTAGATGAATCGGATGCGCTGACGAGGGAGGCGCAGCAGGCGCTGCGTCGAACGATGGAGAATTATACGAAGACAACTAGATTTATTTTATCATGTAATTATTCTTCTAAAATTATCGATCCGATACAAAGCAGATGTGCGGTATTTCGATTTAAGCCACTGTCAGAAGAGGAAGTGGGGAAAGTGATTGATAGTGTGGCTAAAGGAGAAGGGTTGAAAGTTTCGGTGGATGCGCGCAAAGCGTTGTTTGAAGTGTGTGAGGGGGATTGCCGACGATTAGAGAATATTATGCAGAGTTGTGCGATATTGAAGAATGAAGTGACGGTGGAGTTGGTGTATTCGATGGCGTCGGTTGCGAAGCCTAAAGAGGTTAATGAGGTGTTGAGTCTTGCGGCGGCGGGTAAATTTATTGATTCACGTAAAAAGTTGTTATCACTTATGCTTGATTATGGGTTATCTGGGATTGATGTGATTAAACAAATCCAGAAAGAGATTTGGAATTTGAAGTTGGAAGATCGCAAGAAAGTGGAGTTAGTGGATAAGTGTGGGGATATAGAATTCCGAATGGTGGAAGGTTCTGATGAATATGTTCAGCTTGAGAGTTTTTTGGCGTTTGTGATGGTGGTTGGGACGCGGTGAGGGTATTTTTTCCTACTTTCCTACCATTTCTCTTCGTCTATACTTTCCTTCTTGAATAATTATTATGCTGGGATTTTTTGTACTTCTTCTCTTCGTATAAATGAAGCAGCATAATGAATTGCGGCAAGAATTTGTTCTTTTGGAAGGTTATATTCTTTTTTTTATATCTTCATAACTTAGTCCTTCTTCTAATAGCAAATCTCGTTAATTAAGGAACATTTGCGAGATTTGCTAGAATAGTAAATCACATGGCGTAATGTTCCATTACTTTTGTGATTTACTATAACATTTGAAGGACTTCGTCTACGGTTATTCTTGTCCTTTCAATGATAGGTTTTCCATGTCTTACTTTTTCATCAATGATTATTCTACTCCTGTTTTGTGGTAAAGTATTATCTTTATTTAAACTTTAGGTGTTTATTTCTATCTCTGTATCATGTTCGTGTTGGATTAAGCGTTTTTTAAATTCGGGGTAGTCTTTTATAGAAACTGATGCCCCAGATGCGGGTGCATGACCGCCGGCGTTGCCTTGGAGTTGGCCTAGGGCTAGTTTTAGGAGAGTGTTCATGTTTTTTTTGCAGTCTTGACGGCGGGCGGAGATGGTCATTTCGTGGTCTATTTTCTGGATGATAATTAATGTTTTGGTAGGGTAGAGGCGTTGGGAGAGGGCGGTTGAGAGCATGGATTTGATTTTGTATTTGCTGTTGATTTCGTAGATGATGAGTTGGTTGTTGTTGTATTTTTCGACGTTCTTTTCGGCGTTGGTGATGTAGTGTTCTAATTCTTGTTTGACGATGTTGTATTGCTGGAGATTTTTAGTGGCTTGTTCAATGGAATTGGATTTTAAGATGAGATTGAAACAGGTTTCAGCTTCTCCTAATGCTTCGGCAAAGGAGATAAGTTGTGTGACCATGCCAAGTGAGGTGTCAATGGGGTTTGGTTTCTTTCGGATGTTATATTTTTTGTAAATGGTGTCCATAAATTCTGGCCAGGCGGGGTAGGCCATGTCGCCGATGACACCTACGGCGCAGATCCAGTCGAGATGGTTGAGGGTTGTGACGCGGGAGAGGATGTCGTAGGATAGTTTGGCGCTGCAATATCTATCGGGAGGGATGCCTTCAAAGATGAGCTGGGGTTTGAGAAAGATGGTTTTGTTTGAAGA
Source organism: uncultured Methanosarcinales archaeon (assembly GCA_964429715.1). GTDB lineage: Archaea > Nanobdellota > Nanobdellia > Woesearchaeales > GW2011-AR9 > JACPNA01. The sequence continues at coordinate 2,102 of CAYSCV010000023.1, read as the reverse complement.
GATGTCATGTTCGATGATATGGTGGTCGAAGACAACGATACTTGCGAATTGTTCAATCTTTTTTATTTGGTCTGGACCGGAGTCAACGGTTTTGTCAGTGGTGATGAGGATGTTGATGTGGTGGTGTTTCATTGCGGCGATTTTTTCGTCGCTGATGAAGTGTTCTTTGCGTTCGTTGATGAGGAGTAGTTTCACACTGTGGCCTAATTGTTTGAGGGCTTCCACAATGATTTTGCCTGAGGTTGTGCCGTCTGGATCGGTGTCGTGGAGAAGGGCGATGTTGTCTGTTGGTTTTATCGATGTAAAGAATTTATCTGAGCGGGCGAGGAGTGCCGGGTTTTTGATTGTGATTGCCATGGGTTATTTTTTTGGTTTATTTGCAGGGGGTTATGCACTGTTCCTTTTAATTGTAGGCTAATTTGCCGATCTGTTCGTATTCATATTCTTGCATAACGCCGCAGACTTCGTAGTCTTTTATGAGTTCGGAAAATGTATGGCGAATGTCTTTTAAGATGCGATCGAATTCGCCGGGATTAGCAGCCATGATGTCAAGGATGTAATCCCATTTCCCGATGAGACTTGCGATATAGGTTACGTGTTTGTTGCTCTTTAAGTAGGTAATGAATTGTTTTTCGCGTGCTTCGGTTGGGTTATAGAGTGCGATGAAGACGTAATTGATGATGGGGTAGCCCATATTAGCAGAGTTGTAGATGGGTTTGAAGTTGATGATGACTTTGGCGTTGATCATTTTTTGAATGCGGTTGCGAATGGCGTCACGGGAGAGGCCGACTTTTGGGCTGAGCTGAGCGAGGGTTTTACGGGCGTTTTGGTCTAGTTCTTGGAGAATTTTACGGTCGTATTGGTCAAATTTATAGGCTTTGCCGTAGATGAGGGTATCTTTTTGGATGTCTTGGTTCTGATTTTTTTCACTGGTTTGTTTAGCGGGTTGTTTGGTCGATTTTAGCTTCATGGCACGTATAATGCGTGTTTTATTTAAAAAAGTATCGTGTTTTGCGTGTATTTTTTGGGATGGGTAGATATAGGGTTGAGTTTAATATTCTACTTCTCAGTTGAGTTGCAGTAGTGTTGAGACTTTTATTATGGTACAATTATGGCACAAGAAAAGAAAATTATTGAAGTTGAAAGAAAAATTCCTTTGTCGATTGAGAAAATTATTTTAAATTTTGATATGTCTTGTGCTCGGGTAGTGTATGAACGTGATTCTTATTGTGCTACACCGGGAAATGTATATAATCAAAAAAAAGTTTCCACGATGCGTATCGTTCATCTCCCTTTTACTTTAGACGCTCCTTATAGTATCACTTCTAAGAATCAAAGAATGATTACCAATGCTTGGCGTTGTTGTTATTCTGCATCGGCTGCGTTTGGAAAAGTTAATGAAATATCTGAAGATTTTTTTTGTTCTCTCACACGCCAACATTTAGATCATTATAATGCTTTTGATCCTTCGTTTAGTGTTTTAATCCCGCGGTTATTTTCGGAGAATTACACAATTGGAGAGACAACCAACCCTATTAATGTGTTTCGTGCGGAAGGAAGAGTGTATCGTATTTTGAATGAGTATTATACCTTTGAAGAGGTAGAGTAGGATGATTGATGAGAAAGTTGTAGGAAAAATGGGGAGTATACTTGTTCCGGGTGATTTTTTGCTGGGAACAAGGTTAGGCAGGTGGTATTCTCAAAATTCATATCACAAATGGGAGGAAGGTGATATTTTAATTTTAAGAGATCGCAGAAGTTTTGGATTTGGGATACGGCTGGTTGTGGTTGTTGAGAAATATGACTTTAATTTGTGTCCAATACGGGAGAGGGAAGGAACGTATTCTTATGTTGTTACTCGATATACTGATTTGTATGATTCGATGAGATGTATAGATGTTGGCGATCAAGTGGGTGAGTGGTGCGTCAAAAATGAAGTGCCTCAAGGGGTTGAACGAGTGGTTTTGAAGCAGGAGATTCATTTCAAATGGAATATGGAGTATCTTTTTCGACGAGTTTGTGTAGAGAAGTTTGAATAATTGATATTTTTACTCAAACTTCTCTAAGAGATTCTGTCACTCTCGTTCCGAAGTTGCCGCGAG
>CAYSCV010000022.1:2137-17217 GCA_964429715.1 uncultured Methanosarcinales archaeon | reverse complement strand
AATTGAGAAAAATCATCCTCTAACCTTCGTCTTCTCACTTGCTCTGCTGCTTTTGCAAACCATTGACGTAACACCGATTTGGTATTTTTAATTGCAGCTTTCAAATCATCCATCGTAATCTCTCGTCTCTTGCCCGTCTCTAAACTCTCTTTTAATGGGATATCGGTTGCCATTTCACACACTGCTTTCAAATCCGCACCAGAAAAACCTTCCGTCAACCTTGCCAATAGTTCATAATTAATCTCCTGCGTAGGACGCTTGGCTAAAATAATTTCTAAAATCTCTTTTCGTGACAAAACATCCGGGGGCGGGATAAACAGCGTTGTTCCAAATCTCCCCTCTCGTCGCAATGCCGCATCAACCGACCATGGTTCATTTGTTGCCGCAAGTAACAAAATCTGCCCATCTTTCGCATCCATCCCATCCATCTCTGTTAATAATTGCGCAACCGCACTTTTATCATGCGCTGGCGCATCCGTTCTATCCGATCCCAGCGACTCAAACTCATCAAAAAAAATAATTGTGGGCGTCTGCTCTCGTGCTTTTTCAAATAATTCCTCAATATTTTTTTCAGTCTCACCCACAAACTTACTCTTCAAATCAGAACTCTTCACATGAATAAACTGTGCTCCTGCTTCAGACGCCGTCGCTTTTGCCATCAAACTCTTCCCACATCCCGGCGGCCCGTACATTAAAATACCTCCCCCTGCTTTCTTGCCATAATACTGAAATAAATCTGGATGCGCAAACGGCTCAATAATCTTTAATCGAATTTCCGCCTTTAACTCCTCTAACCCCCCAATATCATTAAATGTAATTGTAGGTGTATTCTTCCCCTTCTTCTTTTCAAGAATATTATTCTTTTTCACAAGACCATTCTCTTTCTCAATACCCTCACCTTTCAACTGTTTTCCTCGCCGATAACTCTGTTGAGCTAAAACCATATATTGCTTCTCATCTCCCGTATGCTGTCCTGCCCCTTTCACAAGTAAATCCGCAGCCATAAAATACTGTCGTGCTGCCTCTAGTGGCTCTATTTGCTCTAACTTTTGCGCCAGTTCAATAATAGTTTTAATTTCGTTCTTATCGCACATATTTCTCTCCTAATCTTCAATAATATTCTCTATTTGTTCACTATATTTTCGCATAAAGTAAATGCCCAATCTCCTCCAAATCATTATGGTGATGATGCCTCTGCTGCCCTGACAAAATCGAATTTGTTTCCTCTAACGTTCTTTTTGCCAATTCTTGTTTACTATATCTCTTCTCTCCCTTTTCCCCACGCAACTGTTCTACAAAATGATAACATCGATTCGCCTCCTCAACTAACTCCTCTTGTTTAAGCAATTCAATATTCAACACATAAATCCCCGCCGCTTCCAAATAATGTTCCATTGCTTTTGCTTTATTTCCCTCAGTAATGGAAAGTTCTGCTAATTTTTCATGTCGTTGTGCTTCTTGTATATTACACATAGTGCACCTGCTGATTCACAGTCTCCAATTGCTTTAATTCTTGTTCTATTAATCCCGCTAACTTTTTCATCTCAACCTCTTTATCTTTTTCATCCCTATCTATCGCGCTCGTATCCACCTTTTCTTCAATTTTCTCCTGCTTCTCTCGTCTCTGCGGTTTGTACATCATCCCCGCTTCATAACTGCGTTGAATTGGATTCTTCCTTTCCGTTTGCGGCAAAGTAAACCCAGATATCTCCATATCTTCACCTACCAAATCATTCAATCTACGCGTCTTAAAAAAATCCCCTCTTGCTCCCCCAATCACCTCTGGCATCTTCGAAAAAAGATAACCGCTCTCTCCATAATTAGTAGTTCTCTTTGCATTATAGCTCTGCAAAAAATTACTCTGTTCAATACCTACATATCCTTTCTGACAATTATATCCACTCAACGCAACATAATCTGCTACTCGTGGTGCAGTATATCTAAAACTCTTCTGTTGCTGCGAATTATACAACGGTTGGACATTATATCCTTGCGGCACATACGATGCCATTTTCACTAATATATACTGATGCGGTTGACAGACCATAGTGCGACATTTCAATTTTATCTACTCTCTAGAAGATAATATCACTTAAATCTCTTGTGGTCTGCACTGCGACAAAATAGTCAATAAAACTTAATATGAATAAAGAATGCTCTACGCACCAATAATCTTCACAAGCACTTTCTTCTCCCGTCTGCCATCAAACTCTCCATAAAAAATCTGCTCCCATGGCCCAAAATCTAACTTACCCGCCGTAATTGCCACAACCACCTCTCTCCCCATAATCGTTCGCTTCAAATGTGCATCTCCATTTACTTCTCCTGTCTGATGATGCTTATATCTTCCAAACGGCGCCAATTTTTCTAACCACTCTAAAAAATCTGTCTTTAATCCCTCTTCTTCATCATTGATAAATACCGAAGACGTAATATGCATCGAATTCACTAAACATAATCCCTCTTTCACTCTTGAATCCTGTACAATTGTTTGCACATCATTTGTAATATTTACTATTTCTTTTTCCTTCTCCGTTAGTAACGTTATATATGAGGTGTACGATTTCATGATCAAAAGAAAATCTTCATCCTATATATTAGTTTTGGGAACTTTATATCCATTTGATAAAATTCTCTCGCTACATTTTTAAATCCACTCTCAAATCTTATCTATAAATGCGGGGGTAGGAAAGTGGTCAAAAATATATTGCATTCGCAATACATCGACCTTATCTGCTACCTTGAGGGGGTAGTCCCTTAGTGGGTTCGAGGGTTCAAATCCCTTCCTCCGCACCATTTTTTCAATATTTTTCCTAAATCTTTTTATACTTCAACCATTTTTATATAAAAATTATGACTACTTATTATAATTCAAAATCATTCTTTAGTTTTAGCTTTTAATCCATTGTCAATATACATTTTCGTTTTTTCTCTGTCCGAAAAACCATTTGAAAGAAAATTAAAATTGACAATTCTATCAAAATAAATTTCAATAGTTAATCAATCAAACAAATCAACGGAGGAAAATAAAATGATATTAATAATAACAGTCAGTTCTTTAGTAGGAATATGTTTCATGAATAGAGATCTCGATAATGAATTTGAAAAACATCGGCCAAAGTACGATCCCCATCATTGGCTAAGGACAAAATATGGGCATTACAAAAAAGCCAAAGAAGTATATATAGCTAATCCTGAGGATAAAAAACTTGCAGCGAGTTATAACGAATTAACCAACCAAATAACCAGAAAGATTGGTTATCATAACTCAGCCAGTGAGTTGGAATTAGCTATTGAAAAATTGTTAAAATAATTTTTTTATTTTTTAAATTTTATCCCAAACGCCCAAATCTCACCCAAAATACCCTTTCAACATCTTCGCCAAAGAACTAAAAAATCCTTTCTCCACAACCTTCCCTTTCTGATTCTTAACTAAAGAACAAATCTCTTCTCCTTTATCATACGGCATAAACATAAATTTTTTCACAACAAACTCATGCGCAAGAAAATCACTCGGCGCCTTTGCTTTATACTGCCAAAAATTAATATGCACTTTCTCCTTACCCGGCACAAAATTATTCTTGCCTATATATTCCCATTGTTGCACAACTTGCCCATTCTGCAACATCTCAAACACAACTCGCGTCGGCTCCCACATAATTCGTTGCACAACTCCCGAACCTTCAACAAGCGTAAACCGTTTCATATTGCCCGTAACATCAAACGGCTGCAGTACAAACTGTGCATTATCCACAACCTCCCCACCCCAGCGCGAAAACTCCACATCAATTTCATGTGTATCATCTTCATACAAAAACACCGCCCCAACCAAATTAGTATCAACGAAAGAAACATCACTTCCCATCTCAAACAAGTAAGTGCCATATCCCAAAGAAGTAGGCAAATACACTTCCGAAGAATACCACTTTCCATCTCGTAAGCCAACCGTTAAATGCAATCCCTGTGAATCAACATACACCGCACTCGTACGATCATCCCAATTATTCGATCCCGGTCCGCTTTCTCCAGTTTTCACATCCCAATTATATCCCGAAAAATCAATTGTCTTCTCCGCAAATACATTTCCCCCTAACAGCAAACTCAATAGAACAGAAACAAACATAAACTTTCGTAACATCTTATATACAATTACCCCAAAACTATATAAACCTTAACTTCTACAGTATTAAAAACATGAAAACAATCTGGGAAATCACCCAAGAAACAAAAACTCTCCCTCAACTGAATAAACCTTTGTTCATCGAAGGCCTTCCTGGCATTGGCAACGTCGGTAAAATTGCCGTAGATTATATGGTTGAAGAATTCAAAGCCGTTAAATTATACTCATTTTTCTCCTATAAATTTCCTCATTCCGTCTTCGTCAACGAACAAAACCTAGTTGAAATGCCAGTTCTTGAAATCTATTACAAAAAGTGGTCCAACTCTAAAAAAAGAGACCTTCTATTACTCGTCGGAGATATTCAACCCATCGATGAAGAAAGCTGCTATACCTTTTGCGAAGAAATCATCAGAATAGCCAAGCAATTCCAGTGCTCTGAAATCATCACCACTGGTGGCATAGGTTTGCAGCACATCCCTGAAAAACCAAAAATATTCTGCACTGCTAATAATGATAAAATACTAAAACAATACCTTAAAAAAGACCTGCTTGTGGAAAAAGAAATATTTGGTATTGTCGGCCCCATTGTTGGTGTCTCCGGTATTCTTCTCGGACTAGGCAAAAAACGTTCTATTCCCGGTATTTCTTTATTAGCTGAAACATTTGGCCACCCCATGTATCTTGGCATCAAAGGCGCTAAAGAAATCCTGCGCGTCATCGATACCAAATTCAAATATAACGTCGACTTAAAGAAAATGAGCAAAGAAATCACCCAAGTCGAAAAAGAAATCATGAAAAAAACCACAGAATGGGCCTCTGAAACCTCTCATTCTACACCCGCTGGTGCCCAAGCCAAAAAGAAAGAGGCAAGTTATATTGGGTAATCTTAAATATCACTCTCTCTTCCTAAGATAAACAGCTGTGATCCCATGACTCAACACAAAAATATATATCTCACTCAATTGTTAAATGCACTCCTCCTAATTATACTCTCTCTTCTCTTTATTCCCCTGATTGTTGCCCAAGAAACACTTCCCCTCTCTACTTCACAAACCACCCTGCAGCAAGACGAAACCGAATTTAAAGATGCCGCTTTAAGCACCAGCGCCGGCATCACGCCAGACAGCCCTTTATATTTCCTCGACAACTTGCTTGATAATTTCGCAACTGACGCTTCAAATCGCGAAGAAAAAATTGCTGAAATCCAAGAAATGGCCAAAGCAGGTAAAATGGATGCTGCCAAAAAAGCGTTAATCCGCTACCAACAATTTGCCAAGAAAACCGAACAAGACATCTCTCCAGAACAACAGCAACAAGCCCGTAAAAGTGCCGTTGCCATCTCTCATGTCATTAAAGAAATTAAAAATGACATTCCCAAAGAACAGCAGCAAGAATTTGTAACCGATATCCTCTCTCAAGAAGAAAAAATCTCTACTGCCGCAAAAGTCGCAGATAAAATAAAAACGTTGTGTGAAACCCTCTCCAAACTCGATCCCCAGCAATACGCCCAAACCTGTAAAATAAGTGACAACGAAAACGTACCCCAATGGCAGCGTAATCTCGATGACAAATTAACCGGCGAACAACAGCAACAAGCCCGTGCATTTTTCAAAACCATGTCCAACTGTATGCGTAACCCTAGCAATTGTCAGTGTGATGAAATCTCAATTAAACCCTTTGCCGAAAAATGTAAAGTAATTGCCCCCTTAGCTGCAAAATGTAACCAAGGTGACAAACAAGCCTGTGACACTATGGACAAAGACACCGAAAATATCGAAGATCTTCTTCCCCCTCATCTGCAAACAATGATGCAAGAAGTAGGTCAGGAATTTAACAAAGCCGAGTTCGAAAACCATATGCCCCAAGAATGTCAAAAAGCCAACATCGATCCTAAATCCTCTAACGCACGCGAACAATGTGAATCCCTCATGTTCCAACAAAACGCGCCAAAAGAATGTATCGACGCCGGAGTAAAAGACCACAAAGAATGTGGCAAAATTATGTTTAACATCAAAGCCCCTCCGGAATGTAAAGACGCCGGCTTAACAGGAGAATCACAAAATGACCCTCGCCAATGTGAAAAAATAATGCAAAATCTACAACCAAAAGAAGACCAAGAACAACAGAATCAAAATCAGAATCAAAATAATCAATTCAATAATCATGGTCAGGGCATGGGCTTCTCCTCTGGTAAAAACTGTAGAGAGATTGCGGACACAACGGAAAAATTACAATGTCTTGAACAATTCTACAACCAAGCCCAGCAGCAGCAAAACAGTTTTGCTCAAAATCAACAAGAATTTCAAAACCAACCAGAAAATAAAAATCAACAACCTTACCCTCAACCTCCGTTTCCTGAAAATAACCAAAATAACAATCCTAACAATTACCAAAACAATTTCGATCCCTCTCGTGCTCCTCCCGAATGCCGTGACACAAAATCACCTGACGACTGTCGTAAGATCATGGAAGAAAAAAGCCGACAGTATCAACAAGAAAACCAAGATAAATATCGCAGCGAAAATAAAGAATCTGCAAATAAAGAATACAACCCTAACTTTCATGGCAACGCCATATATCCTTCACAAGATCAATACCAAAAACAAGAGAACAGACAAAACTGCGACTGCCGTAACACGCAATGTTCTCAAAGCAGTTATCCCGCGTGTGAACCTGGTAGCAACTCTTGCAGCTGTCGCCAATCAGAAAATACTCAAAATCAATATCCTCCGCACCCCTATCCTCAACCACCCTATCCAGGAGACCAACAACCCCCTAATATGCCCCCATCTGGCATGGAACAACCAAAGCAGGTCCCCTCCCCAAATCAACAACCTAACTCAAACGAACAACAATCTCCTCTCAAACAAACAGCTCCTCCTTCAGACTCAAAAGAAAGCAGTTCTGATTCCTCAGCCAGCTCAAGTAGCAGTAGCAGTTCTGAAACTACCCCTCTGACCGGTAACACCATTATTAACAATAAATTTTTAAAAAAATATTGGAAAAAATAAAGTTAAATGCACTCTTCTCCGTTTCAAATCGCTAACCCATAACTTCAACTGCCGTTGAACCTATCCTCCCAACATTTCAACCTCACTCTTTTCCATTTTCTCGTCGCCAACCAGCACAAACTTTATAAACCCTTCAACTATCCTTAGCCTATGTACCAAAAGAGGCGTGAAAGATGTAGTACTATTCCTATTTCTAGCTCTAAGAAAGCCCAAGTTACTATCTTCATCATTGTCGGCATTGTCATGCTCTTAGCCGTCGCTTTAGTTCTCCTGCTCCAAAAACAGATAGTCTCATTCAAAACCGATGAACTGATTCCCACCGAAAAAGGCAAAGTTGAAACCTACATCACCTCTTGCATCCAACAAGCCGGTGACGAAGCATTATTCTTAATCGGCACTCAAGGCGGTTATATCAACGTGCCCAAAGACATTCAAAATGACGCTTCACAACATCTTCGTCTTTCTCCCATGAACGTTATTCCCTACTGGGCCTATGGGCAAAACGTCAGAATTCCTTCTTTAGTTGAAATCAAGCAAGAACTTGACACCTACATCGAACAACATACTAAATCCTGTTTGCTCGACATCCAACCCTTCCAAGACGCGTATGATATAATCGAAAAATCTCCAATCAAAGCCAACACTAACATTGGCGATGGTAAAGTCATCTTCAACCTCAACTGGAACGTCGAAGTTCGAACCAAAAGCGGTGAAAAAGTCGCCGAAGTAATCAATCACCAAGCCGAATCCCCTGCCAAACTCAAACGTCTGCATGAAACCGCCTCGCGTATTATTGACTCTGAAATGTCCTCCTTAAAAATTGAAGATCTCACCCAAGACTTAATTGCCTTGGAACACCCCAATGTTCCCGTTACCGGTATCGAATTAAGTTGTAAAAAGAAAACGTGGAATCCTAAAACCGTCGAATCCGAATTAAAAAAATTAATCCACATCAATCTCAAAGAGCTGCGTATTCAAGGCACAAATTACATCAACTTTCCTGAAGACTTAACCTATTACCAAAACCATTACATCTGGAACATCGGCGAAGAATTCAACCAGCCTAAAATTTCTACTACATTTAACTACGATGAAAATTACCCCTTCATTTTCGCCGTAACTCCTATTGCGGGAAGTAAAATGCAAAGCTCCCAATTTGGCGGCAGTGATATTCTCGCTTTATTATGCATCCAACAATGGAAATTCACCTATGACGTCTCCTACCCTGTGCAAGTACGTTTAACCGACGACACCAATTACAATTTTCAAATGGCATTCACTGTCCATCTTGTCCGTAACATCCCGAATCGCGGTGCCGAAATTATGGCCCGGCAGCCTATTTATATTGATACGATTAATGATGAATCATTCTGCAGCCATCGCACAATTCCAATGGGAATAAAAACATATGAACTCATCGAAAATGATCAAGGCATATACACTCGTGAGCCTCTTGAAGATGTCGCCATCACCTATACTTGTCTGCGCTACAAATGCGACATCGGCACAACAAAATACGACATCTCAAAAAATAACGTCGGCTTTACCACCAATTACCCCTACTGCCCCGGCGGTATTTTACGTGGCACAAAACAAAACTATAAAGAAAGTTGGATCCAGATTCCATCTATAGCCGGCAAAGAACACGAATTAAATCTCGTACCAACAATCTCTTTCCCGCTCAAAAATATTAATATTGTTAAACACGAACTATTAGAAAACAATCAACTTGGTCCAGCCGAACCGCTTGGCAAAAAAGAAACAGCGTTAATTAAAATATCCTACACCAAACCAATCGAAAACATAAAGACAACCTCTCCTCCCTCAACCACAACATCTCCTTTTCCCCCCTCATCATCATTACCCTCGCCATTCCAATCCTCCTCTGCATCTGCTTCTGGGCCCTTTCATAAAATTGATCTCATCAAAACCGGCACGCCTGATGAAATACTCGAACAAGAACAACCGCTCACGCTTCTTGCTAAAGCCGATTTCACCTATGACCTTGAAATCCAGCTCTTTAACGATGAACAATTTGTCGGCGGCTACAAAGGCAAATGGCTTGCCTCCTGGGATCAATTAGCATCATCCACTTCCCCTCAAATAACCTTTCACGTTGGCACCAAACCAAAAGCCAATGAAGAATTATTATATGCCTTCCTCTTAACCCTAGAACAACACACCCAAATCATACCCAAACCAGAAATAAAATAATGATAATAATGATAAGACCATCAAAATTGCATTTAACAAAAATAAAATAATGAAGTATATCATAACACCTAACAATTACAAAAAATAACATGACTAAAAATAAATTAAATCAATCCGTACTCAAACTCTTCACTCTGTTCACTATCCTCCTCTTCATCAATCTCCCTCTCATTTCCGCTTTAGAAATATCAAGCGTTCAAGCCCAGGATATCTCCTCAACTTCCGCCTCAATCACCTGGAAAACCGATGAACCTGCTGATTCATTCACTTCTTTTGGCAAAGACAAAACATCCTTGCAAAAATTAGGCGATGCTGCACTTGTGAAATCTCACACTCTTCCTCTCGAAAATCTTAATCCTAATACTGAATACTTCTACAAAATAGAAAGCAATAGCATCATCGACGACAACAAAGGCAATTTATATTCATTTAAAACTCCTGCGCCCGACATAACGCCTCCAACTTTAAACGTCACTGCTCCTCTTGCCATTCCTGGAACTACTCTGGATATTTCCGGCACAACTGAACTAAATACCCAACTTACTTTATTCCTCAATGGCAAAGAAGTCTCATCTCAAAAAGCCGTCTTTACTATCAAAAAAGAAAATGAGCCTCTGCCTACAACCGTTCCCTTCACTTTCCTCGACATCACACTTCTAGCCAACCAGCCAAATAAATTAAAAATTGAAGCCACAGACAAAGCCGGCAACAAAGCAACTTGGGAACAAACTATTGCCACAGACAATAAAAAACCCGAAATCACCCTAAAACCCCTCCCTGCGTTAACTGCAATCAACACCCTCACACTCGAAGCAACCCTATCCGAAGAAAGTACATACGAAATTATCGTAAACAATAAATCAATTGCTAAAAGCAAAGGCACATCCATCTCACAGCAACTCACGCTAAAAGAAGGAACAAACCAAATTGAAATCACCGCAACTGATAACGCCGGCTTAATTGCAGCTAAAACCGCATCTATCACCTTAGACAATAAAGACCCTTTTGTCAAATTCTCAATTGAAAAAGGCCTGAATTATTACGAAGGCACCGGCAAGGCCGTTTCCAATATCGACGGCACCACAAAACCAGGTGCCACAGTCTTTCTCTTCATCTACACCCCAACCAACTACGAATTCCCTGTTCCCTTTGACAAAGCCTGGGCGAAAGTCACTGCTAATGATAAAGGTGAATTCACATTCTCCAACGTTGATTTTGCCAGCGAAAAAATCGATCTCTTTGCTTTAGAACCAAAACAAGTCGCACCCGGTTTAGAAAAAGTAATCATCGCGCCTGTAGATGTGGAAGCCACAAAATTACAGACCATGAAATATGTCTATATTATTGCCCAAGATCAACTCGGTCGAAGAAGCGATCCACGAACCGGTTCAACTACAATTACGCTCAACAAATGCTCTTCTGTCAGCAATGACTTTTCTATTATCTCCCTCCCGCAATTCCAAGCCCCGTTACGTATCAATCCAACTACTCTTGACCAAGGCCGCGAAACTATCCAAGCCGTCTTTAAAATAAATTATCTTGGCGCCGGCTTAAGTGCCGCTACTGCAACCACAACCGAAGCCCCATTTCAAATCAATAGCGTCGAATTCGAAAAAGCCTGTACGCCTGGCATGTTAAAAGACCCCCAATTTAAAACCGCCTGTAATCTACTTCCTGCAAATACCCGACAAAAAGTACCCAACGCCGATAAAACATCTTGGTTTATTTCTTTTCCGTTGTATAGCTCAGAAAAATTAAGCGAAAAGAAAGATACCTTTTGGAACGAATTCCAAAAACGTCAAGTCATGTTTCCTTTAAAGATTCGCGTCAATTACCAAGAACGTGGTGTTGGCAATCAATTAGGCGAAATTAAAACTCAAATCTTTTGTACTGATTTAGGCTATTTCGTTGACATTCCTTTAGAAAGCAAAGACTACATCCCTGATTATCTCGCTAATGCAACTATTGGCAGCACTGCCTTTGTCATGCGCCAGATTGATACCGTCATGCCTTATTTGGAAACCTCAATTAAAATCTTTGGTGTTGGATGCATTGGTTCCTTCTTAGGAAAAAACGCGTTGAGATGGGCCAGATTCTTCACCTCAAAAACCGAATTTTATTCTGACAAACTAGACACAGATAAAAAAGCTGAAGAAATATGCCCCAGTCCTGCCGCCCAAAATAAATTATTGTTGGATAGTACTGTTGACGATTGGACAACAAACATTAAAGACCCAACACAGTTAAACGCAATCATAAAACAATACGGTCCAGATTGGGATAAAAAAACTACAATTTCATTAGACAAACGTTGCTCCAAAACCGCATCCCTTTGGAGTGCCGAATCCAAACTCGATCAAGTCTATCGCTGGAGCTGCGATCGCGTCTTCTGCCGTTCTGTTCCTGCCGGCTGGACTGCATCAAAAGATAAAGAAGACGTTGACAAAGTAATTCTTGCCCAGCAGCAATGCGCATCTACCGCTAGTGGTGTACCTTTACAATTAATTGAAAACTGCCAAGAACTAATTAAACAAGATACACTTGGCTCAACCGAAACCGCTGCCACGCTTATTAAAAAAGAAGGTACATTCACTTGTTATCGCGCGGATAATAAATTATATGTCATCAATTCTGATACTCCTTCTCCAAGTCCAGAAATCACCAAATTAAAACTTGTCAAAGAATTTGGCTTAACCATCGAACAACATAAAACCAAATATGCCGGGACAAGTAATTTATTTGCGTATCAAGCCCCTGGCGCACAGAATATGATTGTTGGTAAAGACCAAACATGTGACAACGCCTGTAAAAACCCTCGCCGTCCTGGTTATATAGCCGCAAAAATAAATAGTATTCAAAATGTCTACCTTCGCGATGATGGGGAAAACTCAACATCTGCCTCAAACGGTTGTTATCGTGAAGCTATCGATGACGTAGGAACAACACAGTTATACGACTCCAACAAACTCTTAAAAAAACAAGACAGCTACTCTGCCGGATATACAAAAGATTGTTTCTTAGAATTAGAAAAGAAAAATCCAACTGATACTGAATACTCCATTAAAGGCATCGACAAAGACAAACACACAACCGGCTTGCTTCAATGCGTCTGCATTGCTGATAAAAATCCCCCCACTCCCAGTTTCGGCGCACGTGAAGCCGGAAAGAAAGATGCCGATGGCAATGGTGAAGATTGGGACTTCCAACAATACCAATTATTTCGCGAATCCCATGGTGTCTTAGGGACATATTACCCCGAATGGCGTTACTATGCCAGCCGTGATCGCTCCCAAGCCTTCGGTGCAGATTATTTAACAGATTATCTACGTGGAAAAGATAAACAATTCCCCACAGTCAATCCAAAAACTCAATATCTTGGCGCCATTCAAGGCGCTTGTTTAAGCACAATTCGTGCCGACCTACAAATGCTGCGCAGCATTTTACAAGGCTTAAATACTTGTATGGTCCAAGCCAAACGTACTGGTCTCAGAGATGCCGGTGTATGTAAAACAGTATTCTCTCAACACGTCTGTGGTCTATTATACAAAGGCATCGCCGCCCTAAACAGTGGTTGTTCTCCTTCCACTTCCGATGACAAACCCGAAGGGGGCGCTTTTGAGGGCATCAGTGAAATCTCTGCCGCCGCGTTTGGTTCTATTCCCCAAGCCATGCAATCTTCTATAGATGAAATTAAAGGCGATTATGGCAACGCTAAATTAAATGAATACTTCGCCACAGGTACCCAAGGCTTCGCCCAATCCATGTGCATGGCAGCCTTTGGCTTCGATTGGCCGATGGGTATGAATTTTATTGAAGCAGCAGCCTATTCTGTTTCCACTAAAACCGTTCCCTTAGCAATGCCTACTTTTCGTGAACTCTCAACGTACGATCCCACAACCGGAAATGCAGTGTATAATTATGAAATCGGTGCGCTTATTTTACCCGGCTGTAAATTACGCCAAGCTGATATCTACCTCAAATGTGTTGGACCTGAAGATCAAGGCAAACCCGGTGTAAATTGTGGTGCTCAAGGCTGTGATTGTCTCCAAGCAACCCAAAAAACTCCATTTGAATCCGAGAAAATAAAATATCTTGAACAAGGCAAACGCACTAATCTTGCAAGGGGCCAAATGATTGACATGAAACTACCTTCGCCGCAAAAAGTAAGTTCCCATTACCGGTATGATCACGTTGTCATCGAATTAACCCTCGATCGCTTTGAAGACGCCGCCAGTTGTTTTGATCCTGATACCACAAAAGTAGATAAAACCTCTAAAAAAGCTCAATTTTATTTCCCTCTCTCTGACGTTTCCCCTCCTGGCGAATTCGTCTGCCAAGTTGATCTTCCCACTGGTCGATATATCTGTCCGGAGATTATTTCTCTCTTTAGCGGCGGTACAAGTGCCTACTTAGAAGATCCCTACACCAGCTGTTTTGACAAAACCAGTGGTACCTTCGTTACCTGTGATAAACCAAATTTATTTCTAAAAGGAGATACCATTCGTATAAAAAATCACATCTTCCTTGACGGCGGTAAATACTGCCTCAAAAACACCGTTGCCGGATTAACTACAACTCTTCAAGAATATCCGCCTACTTTATTACCGCAACAAATAACCGGGCCATTTTCCCAAGAACTCAATCTTGGAAGTGTGCGTCCTGAACTCTTTGGCGGCGCCACAAGTAACATTGTGTTAAATGAATTCGAAAGTGATACGAATTGCGCCCAACCGCAAATAGATGAATATGGTAAAGCGCTTGCCGCAAATAAATTTCGATTCATATACGAAAAGAACAGTGCCGGTGAATATCTTGTTCACGTTCCAACCGGTGTTACCGTTCTCTTACCCTATGATAAAAAAGCCGGCACAGATATCTTAATCAAAAAAGAGGACAGCAAAGAAACATTCAAACCCGATGAATTAATTCAAGTAAAATACGATCTTGCCGGCGTTCGCGTTCATAATCTTGTAGGCTCTGCATCGGGAACTAAAGGCTGCACCTACGACATTTCCGCTGCAACATCCTCTTCCACCGGCATAGATAAAAAAGCAATTTCTGTAACCACCGAATTACTTCTCCCTGATGAATTTGGCAATTGTTATGGCGCAACTCAATTAGTCAAAGCCCCGCCTGCCTACGGTAAAGCAAAACACACCCAGAATTTAGTCATCCAACTCCAACCCACTGCGGGCAAAGCTCTGAACACCATCCACGACGAATTCATGGCCGGCAACTGTCATATCGTTCAACCACTCGCAGAATCAATTATCCAACGTAAACTCAGTGACATTGAAGACGCTCAAGCAATTTTTTATTCCATTGCCTGTTTTATTCTTGATGGCAAAGCTGAATGGTCAACAAAATATAAATCAGAAGTTTGTGCTAGATTAAACACATTCTACAACCGTCAATATTTAGTCCCTCCTCCTAGCGCTCCCTACCCTGTCACCGTCACCAACACCGCCGAATACCAAAAAATATTCAAATACTTGACTGAAGTAAACAACAAAGCCGGCTGCGGCTTTGGCACTGGTACTACACCAACACCTTCTCCAAATACTTTATGTGGTCAATCCGGAACAAAAGCAGGATTTGCAACACCTGTTAAATGGAATGAATATACTTGTCGTGAACCAGGCACAGGATTCACTTCCTGTAAATCCTACACTGATTATACAGATGATCCAAAAAAAGGCTGTCCCGGAAAAACAGCTCAATGTTGCCAACCTAAA
>CAYSCV010000022.1:0-2037 GCA_964429715.1 uncultured Methanosarcinales archaeon | reverse complement strand
CATGAACAACAAAGCCTACGCCACATTGGAAATATTAATCGTTCTCGTCGCCATAGTGATAACCAGCGCCCTCATCTTATTCCTCGTCCAACAAGGTGTCCTCACCGTTAATAGCAACACCAATCAACAAATCTTAAACACCGAATTCATCCCTTATGAACGCCAAGGTTCACTTGCCATTAAAGACTTCTCTTTCTGCTCCTACGTCAACGAACAATACCAATGCCTCGAACCGCAAACTACCTTCACTCTTGGCGATGACGCCTATTTCCGCTTCACTATTGACACCACTCCCTATTACGGCGACGTCATGATCATTGAAAACTATCGCATCCTCTCAAGTACAGGTAAAGTCATGCTCGATGTTGATTTGAAAAAAAACTTCCAATACGACGCCGCAAGCCAAGAAAAAATCGAATCCATCTTCTTCAAAGACTACTTCAGCATCGGCAAAGGCATCCCGAACGGCCAATATACATTAGAACTCAAAATCGAAAACCCTCTTCTCAACAAACAATCCACAGTAAAAAAAACATTCATTATTGAATAAAAATGAACAAAACACTCATTTTATTTATTATATCTCTACTCACTTTCTCAACACTTGTTCACGCAGAAAAAATTCTCATTCTTGGTGATTCTCATTACGCCGGTACTTATGGACATGAATTAGATCGACTACTCAAAGAAGCAGGACATCAAGTAGAAAGTTACGGCTGTGTTAGTGCTACTGCTCAGCATTATATCGAGGGTGGTTTTCATTGTGTTAAACCAACATTAGGCTCCACCCATAATTCCAAGTTAGAAGATTATAACACAAAACCAATTAACGAATATCTAACTCTTTTTTCCCCAAATGTTGTATTAATCTCTTTAGGTGGCAATATTGAAGCCTCAACTTCAGATAAAACGGCAAGAATAAACCAAATATCTCAACTTGTCAAAGCGGTTACTGATAAAAATATAAAATGTATGTGGATAGGCCCTGTTGATAAAGAAGATCCCTCAAAAAAAATACAACGAGATACTTTCTATACTCAACTCCAAGAAGGTCTTGGCACATCCTGTCAACTAATCGATTCACGACCATACGCCAAATTATTAACAAGTGATACTACAGGTCATTTCCCTTCTAATGATCCACGCGCAAAAAACTGGGCAACATCTGTTTTTCAAAAATTCCAAGAAGTAAATCTCCCCTTCACCGGCCCTCCTATCTCTGCCATGGAAACAGAAGAAGAAAAAAATGCCTATCAGGACTTTGAAACCGAAACCCCTATTGTAGAAGATGCATCTATTCCTGAAGAAACAACCAACATTGGATTGGTTCATAGTAGCGCACAGAGTGCTGCTCCATCCACTCAATCATTTTGTGATGACCAACAACGTTGTAAAAATATAGACGAAGTCTGGTTGAAACGTATAGGCATGTACATCACTCCTGAACACAAAGAACAAATTTGGGACCCTCGCACAAATAGCTGGAAAACATTCCAAGAAGTCTACGTACCTCCTCAACCGCAAGTAAGTTCTCAATCATTCATTCCTTCAACGACTCTTCTTCCTATAGATGAAAGCACCTTATCCAAAAAAATTCAGCAAGAAAAAGCCGCAGGTAAATACGACGACGCCTTCCTTGCCAAAGTCAATCAAATTGCAAGTAACCTTAACACCAAACCAGAATACGTAATCGCCGTCATGCGCTTTGAAACAGGAGGCACATTCAATCCCAGTCTAAAAAGTAAATGGAGTAGCGCAACCGGACTGATTCAATTCTTAAGTTCCACCGCCACTCGTCTCGGTACCTCAACAGAAAAATTACGTACAATGACTCAACTACAACAACTCGAATACGTAGAAAAATATTTCAATTGGTTCAACCCTAAAATCCGCCCAAATAATCTTGGTGACATCGCGATGGCTGTATTTTGGCCAAGAGCTATAGGTAAAGAAGACACCTACGTTTTATTCAAAGAAGGAACTAATGCATATAACGCCAACAAAGCTTTAGATCGAGATCATAACGGTGAAATCACC
>CAYSCV010000021.1:0-17401 GCA_964429715.1 uncultured Methanosarcinales archaeon | reverse complement strand
CCCTTCTCAACCACCACAAACTATAAAAACCACTTCTAAAACAACTTTTCTATGATTGATTTATATACGCTCTACCAACGTCCATTATGGCTCATCCTCATCCTCGGTGCTATTATTGTTTGGGATGTCATCTGGCGTGGCTTTGCTTTATGGTACGCCGCCAAATATCAACAGAAAAGCTGGTTTATTGCTCTCCTCCTTCTTAACACTGTTGGCATCTTACCTCTTGTCTACCTACTTGGTTTCAAACCAAAACGCCTTTCTCAAAATATCGTTATGACAAAATCTGTAAAGAACGGGAAGAGAAAACGATAATTTTACTTTTCAAACATCATTTTTCTTAGAATTTTTAATTTCATACGAGCAATCATTCGACCACCAAAAATAAAAAAAAATCCTGCACTCAAAGTGGCTAAAATAAGAGTAATAATTATATTCCAAATAAAATGTGTTGTTTTCATTTATCTTTCTCTTAATCAAAATTAATCAAAAAAAATAACTACTTTCCTTCCTCAATCTCCACTTTTCCCTTGCGCACGCGCATCACATACTCTTTACGATCAGAAAACCCGCTTCCTTTTGTCACAAATTCTGGCAATAATATCCTCTCCCCGCGAAAACTAATCTTGCTTACCACAGGTTTTCCTTCCTCTGGCACTTCTTTGCGAACTTTCTCCAGCTCAATCTGTTGCAATAATGCTACTGCCTTCGCATCTTTACGCTTTGCCAGCGCCGCAACCGTTTGCTCATACAAAAATCGTGCAATCTCATCTCCTAAATCAACATCCACAACTTTACTTAATCCCTGTAATCCCGGCGAGATATTCGCCTCAATCACTTTTGAACCCAACGGATGTTCTAAAATATCCACACCACAAATATCAACCTTCAACGCTTTCGCTGTATCTAATGCTAAATTCACAATCTCTCGCTTCAATTCAATTTTCTCTCCACTCCCGCCCGCATGAATATTCGATCGTTTCTCCTCTTTTTGTGCTCGTCGTCTCATCGCTCCAACAACTTTATCTCCAACCACAAGTACTCGAATATCTGTTCCTTCTGTTTCTACATACTCTTGGACAATAAACGGCTGATTCAATGCTCCTAATGCATCTAACAACGAAGACGCCGAACTATACGAATCTGCAAACATCACTCCTTTCCCTTGTGTTCCTTCCGGCAGCTTCATGACAACGGGATATCTCGCTTTTTTCAATAATCGCTTTGCTAATTCTACCGTCGGAAACAACCATGTTTTCGGCATCGGGATATTATGTCTTTGCAATGTTAAATGGGTGAATAATTTATTATGCACTGTCGTAAACGCTTCCGTAGGCAAGGGGATATATGGTACGTTTCCTTCTAATAACGAAGTGATTGACTGTAAAAGATGTGCATACCGAAACGATCCTTTGACATACACGCAATCATACTCATCAAATGGCTTATTTTGGTAAAAAATTCCATTCTCCTCTCCTAATCGCACATCAATCTCCATCAAATCAATCATATCAACCTGATCAAAATATTTCTTGAGGGCGTCGCCAACCATCTGTGAACTCTTGCTTCCCTGTGAAATCAATGCAACTTTCATCTTATTCTCCTCTCTTTAATGGATCAATTAAAAATTTCTCTTTTTTTAAAATATTCTGCCCGATTAATAATGGATAGGTCATATGCGTTCTATCTGCCACCGTAAACTCTTCTTCCATTATTTTTCCATTAATTTTAACTTTAACTTTAATCAACGGCCGTCGTTTACTCCCTGATGCCGACTTCACCAACTTCAAGCGTACCATCGGTCCCAAATCCAACTTCTCCGCCAATCGCTCATCAATTGATGATGACGTTGCTCCCGTATCTATACGTGCCAGTACTTTCTCCTGTAACCCTTTATTTCCTATAATCAATACAGACTCAATTAAACCTAATACTGGCCGTTGTTCCATGCGTTTAAGCTTATTCTGGAGCTTTATAAGAGTTTCTGCCAAATCATTTGTAAAAGTATCACTCACAAATAGAAACATTTTTAAACCAATTCTTATTTTATAATTTTCCAATGATGCAAACTCCAAAAGACCTCATCGCTGCTCACGCTCGCGCTCATAACTTTGGCACTGCTGTCTATGTCCATCCTCAAAATTCGTTAATAGGATTATACCTCCCAAGCAATCTTGGCGAACAAATTCGTGAACATATCATCAATCAAGCTCCCCTTACAGACCTCCTGCAAAATCCTTTCAATATAGAAACTCTCCCTCTTGTTGCTGAATACGCTCGCCATCTCCTCGACGGCCAATTCTTCTCTGGTGGACGTGATTACAGTCTACGCTTCATCACTGGCGACATTGGCGAAATTCGCACACAAGCAATCGACGGCTTAGAACGAAAAGTCCTTGTAATACCTCAAGGGCTACGTCGTGCTCAAGTAACTGCCAACTCATTTAACCAAGCTCGTATGAATTCTCATCCTCTTGCGAATCAACCAGACGAACTCTTACAAATCATGGCCAAAACCATGGCTTTTTCCGGGTTTGAAGAAAGCATTTATTATCGTCTTACCGCTGGTGGTGATAGCACAACTCATGGCGCGAATGCCACTCCTACCATCAACACCCTTGTCGTTGCCTCCACTTGGCAATTCACACAACAAACACCCTACAAACTCCCCTCAGAACCAACTAAAATGCTCTACTTGTCTCCTCAGCCTTCCAACGAATCCCCCTTCGCCCAACTCAAAAGTTCAGGCAGATATCTTGATCGTATTCTTCGTTTACTTGAAGTATTAGACAATCCCGAAATGAAACAAAAAGGGATTAACGATATCGCGTACGCAACCCCCAACGGCACTCTTGCCGATACCACCTATACCAATCTTGCCTTTGCCATTCCTCATCCTAAAAAAAAAGACTGGCTACTCATTGCATTTCCTCAAAATAGCAAAGGTAACTATTTCTTCCAAGGAAAAACACAAGCAACAGTCTACGAATTACTTCAGAAATATGGTGAAGAGTATCAACTTGAACCAATTACATTTAGCTCTCCTAAACATCTCGCTCAACAAATAAATTATCAAACAGCGCTAGATGGAAAAAAACTCATGAAGCAAATTATTTTTAACTATGTTGAAGCCATGATAGCTCCTGGGACTTTTCTTGGCCCTCAACTCATCAAAGGAGTTGTTAGTTCAAATTTGAAAAACACTAAAATATTTGACCAAACCTCTCCTGCCGCTAAAGCCACCAGCACCATTCTTAAACTCTATAATAACGCCGTCTGGGGTTTAAACGGTGGCCTACCACAACAAGAGAGTTGCATCTCCGCTGATCCTATGTATTGCACCATGTTTGATGTAGAAGAATTACACAAAGGCAATACCACTTTTCTAAAATATCACTCATTATTATAATTATTTCAACTCAAATAACGAAAACTCGCCACTCGCACCTATCCCCACCTCATTGATCCCCTATAAACCTCTAAACCATGCAAATTTTCAATCATAATAATCTGCAAACGAAAATATAATCTATCTTCAACCAACTATGATTCACGTACCATCCTTCGCTTGATTTTCGTAGTGTAAAGAGAAGTTTGAATAATTGACTTTTTTACTCAAACTTCTCTAAGAGATTCTGTCACTGCGGTTCCGAAGTTGCCTTCGGCAACCTTTGCAATACATGAAATGAGAAAACTATCTCATTTCAGTACAGAAATAGAATAGTTTTTCTATTTCTTGTAGCCGTGATTTTGACATCTTTATAGGATTAATTTCTCAAAATCCCTATTTTGCAAAGTTCTCTAAACATATAGACAAAAAAAATCCAAACGTTTTTAAATCATCACCCTTTTTTCATCCTAAAATGCCCTGGTAGTGTAGTCCGGACCAAGCAATTGGGGACAAACTATCATACTGCCCTTTCGAGGCAGTGACCCGGGTTCAAATAGTTGACGCTTGCGGCAACGACCGAAAAGCGTAGCTTTGAATGTCCCGGCCAGGGTACACTTTTTATTTCATCCTTGTGGTTTTCTCGTGTTTATTACTCATGACTCTCGTTGAAAAAACATTAGACCAAATGCTTGAAGAAATTCAAGATGGACAATGCATTCTCTTTGACTATTGGCAACCCCAAGAATATCCGCATCGTCATCATAGTCGTACAGAAAATTATACTCTCAAATATCTTGATATTTCAAAATCCTACCTTACAGAAATAATAACAAAAATACCTCCAACGGCCGGTGTTATACCTGATAATTTGATGTATACTGTCTTAACACAAGCATTTGAAAATGCACTAACGAGAGGCAATCATACTGACTCTTCCCAGTACCTTTCTCTTAAAATATTCTCAGGTTCTCAAGGTTGCATCTTTCGCATTCGTGACAGCGGCAACGGCTTTCCTTATCGTGCGTTTATTGAATTACTGCATCAAAATAATTTTAGTTATCGTCATGGATTTGGTACAGGCTTAATCGTGATGGATTTCCCCCAATATGAAGTCGCATATGAAAGAAATGGCAGCATCATCAACATCATGTTCAAGCGTGGGTATTGCCAAGAACGTTCATTTGAATTGGCAAGAAAACAGAGAAGATAATGATAACTTTTTTCTCATTTTCCAAAGTAAACATTTTTAAACAACAACCAAAATAATCTTTTATGGTCGCAACTTGTGATGATTTAGAGTACGAACCAAGAAGATTGCAATCCCTCAACCCAAATACTTTATTTGTCTCTGTCTGGAGTCATCATGACACTGATTATTGTGGAAATTATCCTGTCCATGCAATTTCGTTTCATACTTCTCAAACACAAAGAAAAGAATTTCAGGATGAATTATATGTCTCCTACACCAAACAATGGGGAAAACAAGTCCCGCCCTCTTATTATGGATCATATAATAAATTTGAAGTAATCAGCTCTCCAGAATTAATAGATTTCACCAATCAAATGGTTGACTTAAATAAACTTGGTATAGTCGTGTTAATCCCCACTTTAAAATATCTCCCTCGACTTGGTTTAACTCATCCCAGTACTGATATAGATCACTTGATCGCAGAACATGATAACAAATTTAAAGAAGAATTAATGACCAAATATAAAGTATTGGCTGAAATTAAAGAAGATACAATACTCTGGTATCGTAATCTTCGAAATCCACCCTATGATACTGGCTGGATAACGATAAAATAAAAAAATGTACGTAGAATATTTTTTTCTCCACCATTCGCAACAACCTTTAAATAACCCCTCCTCTTCCCTCTCTAAGAAAAGAAATAGAATTCGAAACAATGCAGAACAAAAAAAAGGTGATACATATGAATCCTCCCAAAATACTTATAAACCAAACCGTTGCTATTCTCTGCGACGGCAATAACATCGAACGCAGTCTGCACGAATTAACTAACAACCCTTCTACTATGATTAATTTTGACATCTTAATCCCCCGCTTGCTTCAAGATCGCGGTCTTAATCGTCTCATCTACTTTCGTGAAGGTCAAGCCATCTCTTCGAAATTAGCTGAACGCCTGCATAACTTCTACTACGGCTCCGTCATTCCTTGCCACAAATCCGCAGATATTCCTCTCTCAATCAAAGCCACTCAATTAGCATCAAAAGTCGACACCATCATCATCATGTCTGGCGATTCAGATTACGTCGAATTAGTGCTCCATCTTAAATCCGAAGGCGTCCGGGTCGAAATTGCCGCTGTTGAACAAACCACCGCTCGCTTGCTAAAAGAAGAAGCCGACTATTTTCACCCAATTACCAAAGAAGACTGTTTTACATTTAGCCAGCCTAAAAATGCGCCATTTCGTGATACTCCTCGGAAAAAATAAGCAATGTAACTACTTAAAAGTTACTTCCAAAACACAAAATTTATAAACCCTCTCTTCATAAATTTATAAATGCCTCTCAAACCAATTAAAATTCCGCTTGTCAGTATTTGCCCAACCGAATTTCTTTTACCTCAAGATAAATTAGAAGAAATTGCTGCTCATTACAACGGCACTCCTGAATCTATACAACCTATTGTTGGCTATCAAGTTGGCCCTAATTTCTATGTAGAAAACGGCAATAAACGCGCCTATTTCCTTTACAGTAAAAGCCACCAATACATCCTCGGATATAGGCAACCTTCTGACCAAGATGAAATTACTGACTTTATTGAATTAGCCAAGAAAGCTCAACGTCAAGGTGTCCACACACTTGCAGATTTAACCTCAAAAATAATTCCTCGAGAAGAATATAATAGAATTATAAGTAAATCTGATTGGATCGAATAAATCCCATGCACGAACGCCCTCGCATCGCCATAAAACATAGCGGCCCATGTACTCTTGCTTTTCTGGAATTATTAGTTGAAGATCTTAACTTCACCCCTATTTCAGCCCGATCCTATCATCAATTTCTTAAAATCCATGACGAATATTACATCAGTCTTGTTGCCATTTTGTATCACTTAAATCCTCATGGTGAACCCTATGCACAGCAAAAAAGAAAAATATATCCCCTCGAAATCATCAATACCATTAAACACAAAAAAAAAATACCTTTTATTGCTTTATATTCCCCTGCACCTAATAGTCTCCCTCTTGAAATCATTCGATCCTATGGCGTTGCTGATATTATTCAATCTCCGTTCAGCAAAGATATTTTAGAACAAACATTAACAAATCTTGGTATTGAAAAACCTCACTGTTATAACCAATAAATTGGTCCCTCAACTATGCCTCAAACCATCTCAATTGAAAACGCACTCCAACTTCCAAATACTATTTTCATCGACACCAGAACACCTAAAGAATTTCAAGAAGACCACATCCCCAACGCCATTAATCTTCCCATCTTAAGTAACGACGAACGCGCCATTGTCGGCACAATATACAAACAAGTATCCCCGCAAGACGCCATCCAAAAAGGTGTTGAATTCTTCTCTGCAAGATTACCTCACTTTCTCAAAGAAGTAACTAAGCATAAAGACAAAACCATCATCATCAACTGCTGGCGCGGCGGCATGCGTTCTCACACCGTTGTCTCTTTACTTGACGCATTAAAATTCAACGTCCTGCAATTAGAAGGCGGCTATAAAGCCTATCGCGCCTACATCAAACATAACCTCTACAACTTCCAAATCAAACCAAACGTATTCATCCTCTGGGGTGTCACCTGCACAGGCAAAACATCCCTGCTAACCAAACTGCCAAACACCATCGACCTTGAAGGCATGGCACAACATCGCGGCTCCATGTACGGTGCCGTTGGCTTAACCCCAAGTTCCCAAAAAGCATTTGAAACACAACTCTTCCATCGCCTGCAAGCACTCAACGATCAACCATTTATCATAATTGAAGGCGAATCCCATCGCATCGGCGACGTCATGATCCCAGATACTCTCTGGAAAGCCATGATGCACGCAACACATATCCAAATCAAACGCTCAATTGATTTGCGCGCCAAAGCCGCCATTGACGAATACTTCAAAACACTCAATAACCTCGAAGAAATAAAATCAATCACTCTCAACCTCCCTCATAATTTGCTCAGCAACTCCCGCAAACAAGAAATAGTTGAACTCCTCACCCAAAATAATCTGCACGAAGCAGCCAAAATTCTCTTAACTGAATACTACGACCCCCTGTATCAAAACATGCTCATAAAATTCCAATTTGCTTTTGAGATAAACAGTGACAATGAACAGAAAGCAGTGGAAGAGATAGAAGAAAAGATAATCTCATTCATTTAATCATTAATTGGCGAATCGTATTGATAAATTCTTGCGCCACGTCTAACGAATCTGTTGCATGCTGCTGCTCTGCATTTTTGGAGACAAAATAAGTGAATTTTTCCCGTTTTGTCTGTTCCTGTTTGTATTTTTCTACATAACGAAATGCCGCCACCTGAAATTCATTTTCCAAAGCAGTACTTAATTCCGTTGCCGTTTCTAATGCGTTACAGTACTCTTCATAAAGATATTTTTCCAATTTTTTTGTTTTCACTAAATAATATAAAATAAGATGCACCGTTATCGCATGTACCCCTCTTACCCCCTCACGTAATTTTCGACCATACTTTTTTGCTAAAAACGCATGCACAATGTAGTACATGGCATAATAACAAGCACTAACCACTTCACTAAAATCAGCATAATTCTGTTGTTGTGTTGACGCTTCAAAAATTAATCTTGCCGATTGCACCCGATGAAGCGATTTTTGTTCATAAAATAGGGCAATAGATTCCTTTTCTCTATCATCAAGCTTCTTTAAATTCCCTTCATCTAACAATTCTTTAACCCTTTTCTCTGCTTCACGTATTCTCTTCTCAATTTCAAGTGAGGTATTCATAATCTTGCTTTTCGTAGTAAATAATAAAATTGTTCAAAGCCAATGCCTATAATATGATGTTTCACCGCTTCATTTCCCACATTAAATTGCTGGTTATGTCTAATCATCTTTAAAAAATCATCTTCTGTTACAACGAGTATCTGTTTTTTGATTTTAGTATACGTTTTCGCAATTATCTCTTCCATTGGCGCAATATCTTCTTTGTTTGGTACAATCGCTAGAATATCCAAATCAGACTGTTTTGTTTGTTTCCCTTTCGCATAACTGCCAAAAATAACAAGACAAAAAAATACACTCCGTGTAGAAGCAACTACATCTTGCACCAAAAGTTGTAGCCATTGA
Source organism: uncultured Methanosarcinales archaeon (assembly GCA_964429715.1). Classification (GTDB taxonomy): domain Archaea; phylum Nanobdellota; class Nanobdellia; order Woesearchaeales; family GW2011-AR9; genus JACPNA01. The sequence continues at coordinate 8,710 of CAYSCV010000021.1, read as the reverse complement.
TATGTATGCAAGAAATCAGCCGTCCTTCCTCTTTCCGCCTCAATTAAAATATCTAGGGGTGCTTTTTCATGTAATGTTATTATTTGTGCAGGGGGAATATTCTGTTTAACAATTATCCCTCTCTTCTGCAAATCTGCAAGATTATTATACACTAAGGGGTAAGATTTATGTAATTTTCGAGCCAATCCTCTAATATTCTGCGGCTCTTCCCGCTTCAACAGAAATTTTACTATTTCTAATTGTGTTATAGTGATACTACTCATAATATCAATTGATACTATTAATGATATATAAACCTTTTGCTGACATTTTTACAACACTTTCTTCCCTCAAAAACTCACAATCCCCAAACCAAACCCTCTTTTCATTATCTCTGCGCTGTTGGGTCCCTCTCCTTTCGAGCCCTGTCTTCCAAATCTACGCGCAGTTGTTCCCTGTCTTTAGGCTCACCATGAATATAAAATTGGTTGTTAGCTTTTCCATACAGACTAACATAGGAATTCTGGTTCCCATTGCAAGTTCAGATCGGAGTTACAAATGGTTGTATTTTTTTATACCTCCCTCTTCTCTCCGCTAACAAACCTATTCCTTTTCACAAAAAACCGCCACAACAAATGTTGAGCATCTTTAATCCCAATTCTCGAACTCCTCCCTACCTGAGAAACAACATATCCATCATCCCAAACGCTAATCTCCCCACCCAACTCTAATCCATTCTGCTTCTTTGTAATCCCTAACGCCTGACACAACTTTCCCGGACCAGAACATAAATTATCCACTTTCTCTATCTTGCGCCTCTCTTTCATCTTCTCTACACCCAATAACGGTTCCCCTGCGCGAATCAACACCGCTCCCGGAGATCCCTCTCGTTCCGTCGTAAAATTCACACAAAAATACATCCCATAAATAAAATACACATACACCCGTCCATATGTTTCATACATAATCGCACTTCGTGCCGTTCGCGTATGCGCATGCGACGCTTTATCCTGTTTATACGCTTCCGTCTCCACAATTCGTACAGAACACTCTCCCACTTGTAACACTTTCCCTACCAACTCTTTTGCAACAGTAACTGAATCTTGTGCAAAAAAATCTTTATCTAACCTCTTCATAAGAAACAATAAAACCTCACACTTTAAAAAATATTACAAAATATATTTATCTTTTTGAACATAATTCATCTCAACAACACAACCATCCCAAATATTATTTTTCTCCTCACCTGAATCATAATATCCTCGTTGCGGCGTTTCACTACCTTCTCTTATTAATGGCATATACGGCATCCTATCTGGAACCGGCAAAAATGGCTGTCGCCAAGATCTATTTCCTTCTTCTTTTTTTCTCTCATCTTCAATAATAAGAGGTAAGATATTTGTATCAAACATAGCTTGTATATACTATTTAGTAGTATATAAACACATTGACACAATTATTTATTTTTAAAAGAGAAACGACACAAAACCTTGCTTTTTAGACCTAATTATTAATTACCACTCTACACTGCTTCTCCACACATTTAGCCTCCCCTTGTCCACAATCAAGTGTTCCCGGCTCGCAACTCATCGTACACATCACACTCTTACAATCAGGAGCATGTTGTTTATTCACTGCATCTTTCGCATGACAACATATATTTGCAACACACTCACTATCCTGCAGACACTGTTTCTCTACGGACACACTTATCTTTTCAGAATTTGATTCACAAGAAACAACCAACACAACCAACACAAGCAATCCAATAATCAGTAGTTTCATCTTTCTCTCTTTTTAATATTTTATTGTTTCACCACAAACTCTGGTGTATACGCATGCTGCACATTAATCTCTCCCCGTAAATTCTTGCTTACTAACTCTCGTACTTCTGCAACTTTATAATTTCCCAGCAGCCATGCCAATTTCACCAGTGCCGTATTTGCCAGCATATCCTCACCAGACACCACTCCTAATTCTAACAAATCACGCCCTTTATCATACACATTCATATTCACACCGCCATATAAACACTGGGTTGTCATCACTACTACACAGCCAGAATCAACCAACTTTCGAATCGCTGGATACATCTTTTTATGAATCGCACAATCCGGATTCGGCACTTGCCCAGGCGTGTGACCCAATCCCGTGCCTTCAATAATTAACCCTTTATACTTCTGAAAAAACGTAAATTGCTCTGGAAACATATTCACATGAATCTTCAATAAACCCACTTTCTCTTCCATCTTTGGTTTCACAACCAATCCTTCACTTCCTCTACACACATACTCTTTCTGCACAAACGTAATCTCTTTTTTCTGATACGACACTCGCGCAATTTCATCGCTATTCACCACTTTAAACGCATCTCGCCTGGAAGAATGTAACTTATACGTTTTTGTTGCCGGAAGAATCACACATTCATCATCATTCTCCGACCCATGCATACAAATCGCCACTCCCGCAAAATCAGATTTAACAATAAATTGTGCTGCGCAAATCAAATTCATTCCCGCATCCGCACTTCCTCTATCAGAAGACCGTTGTGACCCCACAAAAATAATAGGGATTGGCGTTTTCTCAACGATAAACGCCAGCGCCGCTGCCGCCACCGCTAAATTATCCGTTCCTATGCCAATAATGATGCCTTGCACTCCGTTTTTCACCTGCTCATCGATTTTTTTCGCAATAAGTGCAAAATGTTTGAATCGTAAATCATCCGACCACATCTTTGCTACCAACTCTGACTTTATATTCGCAATCTGTCCTAACTCTGGAAATAACCCCAATAGGTCCTCTGGCGTGAAACTCGCAACCACTCCACCTGTACGATAATCTACTTTGGACGCAATCGTTCCTCCTGTATGTAAAATCGCAATCGTGGGTAAATTTTTATTGTACACCACTTCTTTCTTTCCTTTCTGTACAGTACTCTGCTTCCCGTTCTCAATAACAATTATCTTCTGCACATCTTTCTTCAAAAAACCCATATTATAACCCGTATCTAACTTAATTAAAATACAATCTTTTTCAGAACTCGGCATTAACACACCTTGAACAATTTCTTTTTTTGTTACAATTTGTACAATATCTCCAGAGTTCGCCATCTCCTCTAGAAAAGAACTAGCATTTATATATATTGCTGGCAATTCTACAATCTAATCAATTTTAATCACTATCCTTCACGACTTTTCTTTCTAAACATTTATATACCACTTCTCTAAAAAATAATCAAAATAGGCAGAAAAAAGCAAATCAAACGGTAAATAAACACTAAAACGAGGTAGGTATTATGACAGATTACAAAGTGAAAGATATTTCTTTAGCTGATTGGGGTCGAAAAGAAATCACCATTGCTGAAAAAGAAATGCCTGGTCTTATGGCATTACGAGAAAAATACAAAAATCAAAAACCTTTAGCCAGCGCCAGAATCACCGGTTCATTACACATGACCATCCAAACCGCCGTTTTGATTGAAACCCTCACAGCGTTAGGCGCACAAGTCCGTTGGGCATCTTGTAACATCTTCTCCACCCAAGATCATGCTGCCGCTGCTATCGCCCAAACCGGCATTCCGGTCTTTGCCTGGAAAGGTGAATCATTACAGGAATATTGGTGGTGTACCAAACAAGCTCTTTTATTTCCCAACAATCAAGGTCCAAACTTAATTGTCGATGATGGCGGTGATGCTACTTTGATGGTCCATCGCGGCTATGAAGCAGAAAAAAACTCCGCAATTCTCAACAACGACGAAAGCAGTGAAGATCTAAAACACATAAATATCTTACTCAAAGACCTCCTCGCAAAGCATCCGAAACTCTGGCATGACACCATCGCTAATATGAAAGGTATTTCCGAAGAAACCACTACTGGTGTCCATCGTTTATACCAAATGCTCAAAGAAGGAAAATTACTTGTGCCAACTATCAACGTCAACGACTCCGTCACCAAATCAAAATTCGATAATTTATACGGTTGCCGTGAATCTCTTGTTGACGGCATCAAACGTGCAACTGACGTTATGCTTGCTGGAAAAGTAGCTGTAGTTGCAGGATATGGTGACGTCGGAAAAGGCTGTGCTCAATCTTTACGTGGATTTGGCTGCCGTATCATCATCACTGAAATCGATCCCATAAATGCGTTGCAAGCCGCTATGGAAGGCTATGAAGTTAAAAAAATGGACGATGCCGTCAAAGAAGCTGATATATTTGTCACCACTACGGGTTGCCGCGACATCATTGTCGCCCGACACTTCCAAGCCATGAAAGACCAAGCCATCGTCTGTAACATCGGCCATTTCGACTGTGAAATAGACATGGAATGGCTCAATACTAAATCCGGAGCAAAGCGTTTAGAAATTAAACCGCAATACGACAAATACACATTTGCCAATGGCAGAGAAATCTACATCCTCGCTGAAGGCCGTTTAGTCAACCTCGGCTGTGCCACCGGCCATCCTAGTTTTGTCATGAGTACCTCATTTACTAACCAAGTGCTTGCCCAATTGGAATTGTGGACAAAACAACATGCAATTGGAGTCTATGTCCTACCCAAACACTTAGATGAAGAAGTTGCTCGATTGCATCTTTCTAAGATTGGTGTGCAAATTGATACGTTGACGGAGGCGCAGGCGGCGTATTTGAACATCCCCAAAACAGGACCGTACAAAGCCGAGCATTATCGGTATTAGGTTTTTTTATTTTTTTATTATTAAATAAGTCTCAACATTAAAAATATAAAAAAAATATGGTTAAGATAGGCATCATCGGCGGCTCCGGACTCGACAATCCAGATATTCTTAAAGATGGTAAAGACATTTCTCTCAACACTCCCTATGGTTCAACCTCTTCACCATTAAAACAAGGCACTATCAACAATATTCCCGTTGTCCTTCTCGCCCGCCATGGCCGAGATCATTCCATCCCTCCTACGCAAGTCAACAATCGCGCCAACATCTGGGCACTAAAAGAACTTGGCTGCACACATATCGTAGCAACAACTGCATGTGGTAGCCTACGCAAAGACATCCAACGTGGTGATTTAGTCATCCTCGACCAATTCATTGATTTCACAAGACATCGTAAAGTATCATTCTTTGAAGAATTTAAAGATGACAAAATTAATCACACACCGATGGCCACACCATTCTCAACTGTTCTGCGGCAAAAACTCATCATCACTTGCCAAGAATTATCCCTTCGGCATCACCAAACCGGCACTGTCATCACTATCGAAGGCCCACGCTTCTCCACTAAAGCCGAAAGCAAAATGTTTCGTTTGTGGGGAGCAGATGTCATTAACATGAGCATTGCCCCCGAAGCCATCTTAGCAAATGAACTCGCGATTCCTTACGCCGCTATCGCCATGAGCACCGATTATGATTGTTTATTTGACGACGTTGAACCGGTAACTTGGGATGACATCTTAAAAGTCTTCCACCACAACGTTGATAAGGTAACGAATGTTTTAACCACCGTTATTAAAAAAATATAACCCACAAACAATAAAAAACTAAAAAAATGGACCTAACCAAAGTCATTCGTACCGTACCCAACTGGCCAAAACCAGGCATCATGTTTCGTGACATTACCACTCTATTGATGAACCCTGAAGCTTTCCATTATTGCATTAAAAAACTCAAAGAACAATATCAAACTAAAAACATCACCAAAATCGCCGGCATCGAATCAAGAGGCTTCATCTTTGGTGCCGCGTTAGCGCATGAAATGAACTTACCTTTTATTCTTATCCGCAAAAAAGGCAAATTACCCCCTCCTGTTATCGCTCAAGAATACGCATTAGAATACGGCATCGATAAAATAGAAATCCAACCTGACGTGATAAAAAATAATGAAAACATTTTAATCATCGACGACCTATTAGCCACTGGTGGTACAATGGCTGCTGCCTGTCATTTAGTAGAAAAAGTAGGTGGTACTATTGCTGGCTGTGCTTTTATCATCAATCTTCCTGATCTCAAAGGTACTGATAAGTTAAAAGACTATGACCTATTTTGGTTGGTAGAATTTGAAGGTGACTGAACCATGGAAAAAAAATACGACGTCATTGGCTTTGGCAACACCATTATGGATTTCTTAGTAGAAGTGGAAGATAAAATATTATTAGAATTTAATTTAAAAAAAGGAGAGATGCATCTTGTTGATGAAACTAAAGCCAAAGAAGTATTAAAAATTCTCGAAAACAAAAATACAACCATCGATATCGTTCCCGGCGGCTCATCCGCAAATACTTTGCGCGGATTAGCTCAGCTTGGCGCATCAGTCATTTTCTGTGGCAGAGTTGGTAACGACATTCATGGCGATTGGTATATTGAAGCGCTCAAAGACCACAAAGTCATCACAAAAATGAAAAAACACCCCGGCATCACCGGCCATGCGATCGGATTTATTACTCCAGACGCCCAGCGCACTTTTTCTGTTCATCTGGGCGCAGGTATCCATTTCGCCAAAGAAGATATAATTGAAGAAGACATCAAAGAAAGTAAAGTGTTACACATTGAAGGCTATCAATTAGAAGGCAATACTCAAGAAACTATTCTTCACGCCATGCAAATCGCTAAAAAACATGGCACAAAAATTTCTTTAGATTTAGCCGATCCTGGCTTAATTCGCCGTCAGAAATCTCTGTTGCAAAAAGTAGTACAAAAATATGCCGATATTGTATTCGTGAACGAAACGGAAGCAAAAGAATTTACCGGAAAAGAAGAATCCGAAGCCGCCAAAATCTTAGGTTCCCAAGTAGAAATCGCCATTGTCAAAATCGGAAAAGAAGGTTCCATAATCTCTCATCAAAACCAAATCTCCTACATCGCCCCCTTTACCGCCAACGCCATTGATACCACTGGTGCAGGTGATACTTTTGCCGCCGGCTTTCTTTACGGCTACTGCCATAACTGGCCTCTTACTAAAGCCGGAAAATTAGGTTCTTTATTAGCTGCAAAAATTGTCGAACAAAAAGGCGTCAAATTAAAACATCTAGAGTTTGAGAAAGTGATGCGAACAATTGAACAAGAGATGTAAAAATGGATATCCTCGCTCATAGTATCTGGAGTGCTTTAGTTGCAAAGAGCATTAACCTCAAAAAGAAAAAGAAACTCTCAGTACTCAAAACTGCTTTCTGGGGTATTTTCCCTGATTTATTTTCATTTACTTTACTCTTCACAGTTCTATTAATCGGCACACTCTTTGGTACAACCCCTATACCTAATCATAATAACATCGAACCTGCCATGCGTAATGGCACACTTTCTACCATAACAGAAGTATTATACGAATTTAGCCACAGCCTAATTATCTTTGCCATCATTCTTCTCGTCCTCTATGTCAGCACTGGAAGAATTATCGGGGAAATGCTTGGTTGGGGCCTTCACATAATTATTGACATCTTCACCCATTCCTACAAATTCTACCCCACTCCTTTTCTATGGCCTTTCTCTGAATTTCGCTTTGATGGCATCTCCTGGGGCCAGTCTTGGTTTCAAATAATCAATTATAGTGCCATGTTGATTGTGTTTGCAATCATTTGGTGGAAAGAAAAGAAGAAAAGATAAAGAAATCAAGAAAAAGAGACAAAAATAAATTCACTTCTCCTGCATCCTCTGAATCGCTCGAATAATCTCATCTTTCGCTGAAAGAAACTCCGGCTCTTTTTTCTCAATCATCACTTCTTTAGCAATCACTTTCTCCGGCGTAACCGTTTTCTTCTCACCCGCCTGCTCTGCTTTAAACTTCACAGTCCACATTTTCTCTTTAATCTTATCTTTGATGGAATCTAAATTATATTTTGGCTGCTGCGGCTCCCAATGTAATCCTTGCAAACTATCATTTTGCGCTCGTGGCAGAATATGCACACACAATTGTCCATCTCGATTATCATCCGTTATTCCAGATTTCACAAGTAAATTTGTTCCTTGTGCCCCTGCAACTTGAAATAACAACGACGCACAAAATGACCCCACTGTAAACAGATACACTGCATCCCAAATCGCCAACTTCTCAACATATTTTTCTTCCAATTTGCTATACAACTCCATCTGCCCCTCAACAATATTCAACTTTGGCAATAAACACAACACTTTCTCATCCTCATATAACACAATCCCTTTTGTATCAATACCCTGCAAATAACTTGGTCTCCCCCCGAAACCCGTATGCCAATCCTGCGGTGACGATAAAAAATAATTCTGCATAATCTGCCCTAAAGACAGCTGCAACTGCTTCATTTTATCATCTGCTAACTTTTTTTCCTTTCGATTGAACAGAAACTGAAAAAAAATATCTCCCTCATCTCTGGGCATCAAATGAATCAAGAAATGCGGATACTGCTGCCCTGCTGCTCCTCCATTTGCAATAAAAATATTCAACGCTATCGACACCATTGCAGATTTAACTGCTTTCGTCAATTGCGGCAGCAATCCAAATAAATGCGTAAAATCGTCAACCGGCAAATACGGCATGATTGGATAATGCTCTTTCAACATATACAATGTATGCCCTTTCACTGCCGGATAAATATCTAATACTCCCAACGTTTTTTCATCCTCAAACACAATCTTTGATTGAATCTCTTTTTTAATAATCTTACAAAACACACAATCTTTCTTCTGTTCCGCTAATTGCGCTTTCACTTCGGGGGTTAATTGCATAGTATCACTTCTCTTTTAAAAATAACTCCGCTTTTTTCAATAAATGTTTCGCATTATCATACG
>CAYSCV010000020.1:0-18164 GCA_964429715.1 uncultured Methanosarcinales archaeon | reverse complement strand
AATCTCCATATCCCAATCACCAACCGTTTTATTCATCTGCACCACTTCTTTCGTCTGCAACAAATAACGAAGCAATTCCTCTTCCCTCTCTTTGCTCAGATTATGCAGACGTAAAAATACTCTAAACTTCTCAATACCAAGACCATGCGTATTCAATAACGCTTTAAACCCTTTGATCACCCGTTTCTTCTGTAAATCTATAAAAATATGCTTCACCGTACGAATATTCATATCCGTTGCCAACGCTAACGTCTTCAATCGCGCCATTGGCTGCCTAACTATTGCCCCAATAACCTTCATTTCTTGCTCGCTAAATTGCGTAACCGCCCTATCCCCACCCACAATCCTCTCCTGCTCACTTAATAACACCTTAGACCCTTCCGGCAATAAATACCGTCGAGGATACACATGCGTAACCACATTTAACAATACTTTATATGTATTTAACGTCGGAATCACTTGCGCAATATTTTTCAACTCTTTATTAAAACGCGACGCATTCGGCGCCCCTATTTCAAGTGCAAAATCAAACTCCCCGCTCAATTCATACATTGCCATCACATACGGATTCTCCTTTAACGTCTTAATAATCTGCACTTTATCCTGCTCTCGGATGTAACCGCCTTTAAAATAAACACGAAATAATAACACCCCAAAATACGAATAATCAACGATAACATTTGCATTGAATACCGTTCCACTCTCTTCTAACACACCTAAAGAATACTTCAATCGCTGTGAACTCTTCTGTAATAAACCCGCCACTTCATTGATCTTAAACCGCGCATTTTCTACATATAAATACACTAATTCTCTATCTGCCGTTTTCATCTCAAAAAACCCCTTTGTGCCATATAACCAACCAATTTGAATTAATTAATAAATCTTTCTAATTTTATACAATTAAATAAAAAATATATCTTCAAAACATATAAATAGAACATCACCTTCAAAAACCCTATGCCTGAAGTCAACCATGATAATATCTTCGAAGTACTCATGCACTATCACGTTCAAAACCTTCATCAATCCCTCCCTCACTTCCAAAACGGCCAAATTCTCGACAAAGATAATACCAATTTAGAGCTAGGTGAAAACCCCTACTATAAAGGCCTCTACTTGATTTACGATGGCCCAGAAATTTTAGAAAAAGCCTCCAAAAGAATTGTTCGTGGCAGCGCCATACGAGAAACAACCCCCGCCCCCTCAATAGAACAATTCTTTCAAACAATACAGGCAAATAACACCTCGCACAAAAAAGACCCTGATGTTGCCTATTTATACAACACAACCGATGCTAAACTCACCCGCATCAAAGGTGAACTAAGCAACCACTGCACTGAAGACTTAGATCACATTTTGCAACGCTGCCTTCCTGGAGATTTTGTATCTCCAGATGGCAGTTCCACTATTTATGACGTCGGCACAAAAACTGCCAACGCCGTTCTCACCGCCTACGCCCTCAATCACCCGCAAGACCAAGGCGTTCGCACCATCGTCATCAAAAAAACACCTTATGGTCCTTTAGGCATGGGTAAACTAGCCGAATTTGGCAAAGACGGCCTCACTCGCGAATTTTATTTCGAACACAACCCTAACCATACTGGCCCTTTCATCAACCAAGAACATAATATCGTGGGAATCTACAAACAATATGCTCACCCCCACGCCGAACCTACAATACAATACATTACAAATCCTACTCAAAGAGCCCTGCACAAAACCTCTCCAGGAATGTATGGCACCACCCCTACTGATGCTATGCAAATGTAGGCTGCTCTTTGAGGATTTTTTTAATTTTGAACAATAGACCAAATTCTAAAAGTGATACCTGGTTAAATGCACTCACTTCCCAAATACTGCAGAAAAATCTTTCACTTTCTCAGAACACGCAGGCACCCGAAATACCGCTAAACTAGAAATACCATAATATCTGCCCAAACAACCATACAACTCTTGTCCATCCCCACTCTGACCGCAAAAAACTCCATTCTGATACGCAACAAAACTCCCTCGATACTCTTTAAATTTTCCATCAATCAAATTATCCACAAAAAGAAAAGTAGTATCGCCCCTGCGCGAAGGCTGCAAAGCAAGCCCCCCATGACTCAAATAAAACTCTCGCAACCCCAAATCTAAAGAACCAACAACTTGTAAATCAGCCATAGACCTAAAAAATCAAACAAACATATAAAGAGAACTTTGCAAAAAGAAATTTGTAATATTTAGTCTGCACCGACAGGTGCACAGATAAGCTTAAAATTGCGCCATTGCAAAGTCTCTTAGAGAAGTTTGCCAAGAAAATATGGATTATGCAAACTTCTCTAAAGATTTCCAGTATGAAAAATAGATAACTAAATTTCTAATCCTACTCCATAAACTTCTTCACCGCTGGATTCATATCCATCATATGCTGCTTTGCAATCTCCTCATATAACTTATACACAATCATCACCGCAAGTAAAATCCCCGTACCTCGAGATAACGCCCCCGTTAAATCCGCAAGTGACGCAAGTAACCCAATCGACGCCCCGCCAACGATAGTAAGTGGCCAAATATATCGTTCTAGAATCTTTTCAAGTACTCGCTCATCTCGTCGAAATCCCGGAATCTGTAACCCTGAATTTAAAATCTGCTTTGCCTGTGAAGCCGCATCCATCCCTGACGTCTGAATCCAAAACACACTAAATAATACCGCTCCCCCCACCATAAATGAAGTAAAGAACACTGCTTGCCCTAACTGCGACCACGTAAAACTACCTTGGATAATACTCTGTACTAAATTAGGTGCATTTATCCAATACACTAACCCGCTTGCCGGCGTGCTCCCTGAAAACGTTCCGAGTAACGGATGCCCCCACTTCTCTAACAACCGTGCAAACAACTGAATATTTGCAATTAACGCCGCAACTAAAATAACTGGAATGTTTGAAGTATAAAAGAAATTCAACGGCCAACGCATGCTATACCCTCGCACTTTCCCAAACGATAACGGAATCTCAACTTTCATCGCCTGCCCAAATACACATACCGCAAACACCACAAGCGTTGACACCACTGCCGCAAACATTAATGCTGCGGTTGTCACATCTCCCACTGAAAGCGACTGAAATAACGCTGGAATCGCTCCTGCCGCAATATCTGGATTTGTTGGTGAAGGTAAAAAATTAAACGTTCGAATAAAAATCTCCTGTGCCACTCCTGCTGCAATAAATAAACTAATTCCAGAACCAAACCCCCACTTAGAAATCACTTCATCCATAAACATAATCAACACACCGCCTAAAAATAACTGGAAAATCAATAATAATTGAAACTGTAAAAACGCCGGCGTACCTGCAAGCGCCGGATTCGGTGCTAACCCTCCCATAAATACATATACACCCGCTTCAAAAATCACAAAAAATAAACCTAACAACTTCTGTAATCCTTGAAATTTTTTCTTCCCTTCATGTGAAGTCAGATCAAATTTTAATATCCCTGTTCCATTCAACAACTGCAACACAATTGACGCCGTAACCAGTGGCCCAATTCCTAAACTAATAATGGACCCAAACGACGCTCCTAGAATAATTGATAAAAATTCAAACTGTTGTAACGCATTCTCCCCTAAACCATACAAAGGAATATGCCCCATCACAAAAAATAACACGAGAACGATTAACGACCACTTTAATTTTTCTTTAAAAGGTAAATGCTTTTGTGCCGGCGCTCTCACTTCTGGAAATACTGCGACAACACTATCCAAAAATGACATCGTTTAAATCCTAACAGCTGCCTGTTTCACTTACGAAACCTGCACCTGTCCTCCTTTTGCTTTGATTTTTTCCTGTACACCTGCACTGCACGAAGGAATTGTAATCAGTAACTTCGCCGTAACATCTCCGGCCCCTAATAATTTGGTATAACCTAACTGCCCTAAATCCACTGCAAATCCTGCTCCTTCTTTTGTTGCCTTCCCTTCCGCAACCCAAGCATTCAATTTTGCAACGCTAAGATCCCCAACATTGATCGTGCTTACTACTTTAACCTCTCTTCGTGGTCTGAATCCAACACTACCTAACTTAAAATTTTTTAATCCTGCTTTCTTCTGCCCTGCTCGCTTACCAGTTCCTGCATTCCCACGTCCTCCTCGGCTTCCTGCTCCTCTGCGCTTCTTACGCATACCTCCCCCGTGATTACTGCTTCCCCGATACTTGCTTACTTTTTTTCGTTTATAGGTAACCATAATTTTTCACCATGCTAATTCATTTTTTTAATTGATATTAACCATTATTCAATATATTATTTTATAACATTCGCTCGATAAGATCATTAATCTTCTCGCCCCGGTTTCCCAGTCCCCCGCCGACCCCGAATGCAATTTTAATCCCTTTTCGTCCAAAGCCTTTTCGTGGCGGACTTAATCTGAAATAAGGAAGATAATCTTTTCCATTAAATGAGATCATATCATAAGAATACGCTTTTTGCCTATCTGTTTTTCTGCCTAAATACTCAACTCCTCTCTTTTCAACTAACTTTGCAAACGTTTCATTTGATAATGGCCCAAATGTCACACAATCTTTCACTTTAACAACCATACCATGAACTGAAGGTGTATCATCCACAACTACACAATGATTTTTCCGTGTTAAACGCAACATTCGTAATGTATCTTTAATCCCTTGACTTAAATCAATCAATCCTCGTACTAAAACAACTACTAATTTCCCCGTGGAAGCACCAGTAGCTGCATTTGCTTTTACCTCTTTTACCACAGCCCCATTTTCTTTCTGTCCTTTTCCTTGTTGTGTTTTTTCAACCATAGTCGTATCCTTTTATATTTAACGCACTAAATTTTCGTACATATCATTTTGCGTTAAATATATATGAAAGCACTAACAAAATGTACGATTAATTAGTGCTTTCAGTTTATTATTAATTTTGATTCTTATTACTAATCTTATTGTAAATCTCGCAAATGCCTCATACCATAATTAACGAGATTTGCGTTATTTAATTCTTCCTTCTATTACTCCTAATTTTGCCACATCCTCTGGCTTGATTTTAATTTTTGATAACTTTTCTAACGCATCAAACAACGCATAAATCAAATTAAGTTTTGTTTTCGTCTGCCCTTCTGTCTGACTCCAGACATCTTTAATCCCTGCTAATGCTAAAATTTTTGCACATTCTTTTTCCACACATAACCCCTTCCCTTTGGGTGCTGGCAGTAACGTAATCTCTACTGAACCGCATTTACCTGTAACTGCGAATGGAATTGAATTTGCTCCTCGCTCATCTGTCTCCCAACTTCCGCATCCTCGTCTGATTCGAATTAAATGTAATCGTGCATTTCGTCGTGCTTTATCTCGCGCCGGAACTGTTTCTTTACTCTTTCCAATTCCATACCCCACATATCCATCCCTATTTCCTACAACACAACACGTTGCAAACTGAATTCTATTTCCTTCTTTAGTTTTTTTCTGCGTTTGTCTAAAAATTCTTCTCTGTCCGCCCCCAAACTTCCCTTTTGCCTGACCGATTAATAATAAATCTTCTTCAAGATTAGGTAATAATGCATTTGTAATCTCTGCTTCTAAAATAGGTAACCCTCTTTCAAACACTTCATCAATATCTGTAATCTTTCCTTCTTTTACCAACTTCCCTAACACCGTTTTTGGCTCCCATGAACTTTCACGTACGGACACAACTTCTTCAATACCTACTTCTATTTCCTTGCCATCCTCTCCTATTTTCTTCACCATTACTTTCTTCTTCGCATTTCGATCTCGTCCTGAAAATCTTCCTTTGTTTTTTTCCATGTTTTTTGCCATAAATTTCTCTCGTGAATAGTATCTTTTATTTTTTTATTCTTTACTTCTTATTTCTTAGCAGCCGCTCCAATTTTTTGTTTCACACTTTCAAATAGCTTCCCAATATCTTTTCCCGCTCCGCTAGTTTTTAAATATTGTGTAAACTGTCCTTTGTTTTTACCCTGTACTTGTTGTACATACTGTTCAATATGCTTGCCTTGCAATCGATCTACTGCTACCCCTACAACTTCTGCATCATGAGGAACTGCTAAACCACCATCAACAACACCTTTCAAAAACGCAAAACACTTTCCGCCTTTAAGAGGTTGCTTAAACCCTGTATCTAATACGCCTTCTGTGATTCCTTTCGCTAACACTTTTTTCGCAAAAAGTAACCCTGTAAGATACGAAGCCGGCACATTTTTAGCAGAATAATTCCAACCTAGTGTTTTCAATTCTTTACGCGAATCTACGCCCACCATAATCTTATCCCCTGTCGGCTCAAATGAAATCAACTGTGCGACAACATTTTGATTTGTGAAACGTACAACTACTCTTGGCTTTCGCCCCATCAATGTTGATAATCGTTTTCTATAATTAGTTCGTAATTCCCGCTTTCTTCGAAACGACACGGTTCGTGGTTTTAAATTTTTCATGGTATGTGGCCTTAATTTTTTATATTATAATTGTAATATTATATTTTTAAATTCTAACTTTTATTTTTGCTGTTTTGCTTCGACTAAACCTCGCTCTGCAAGATAAAGCTTGATATGTCGCTTATTACGAAAATATCCGCCTTTACACATATTGTATAATTGGCGGTACACCTGTGGTAAAACTAATTTTTTCAAACGTAACTCTTTGATAAACTCTCGCTGCACTCGGATACGACCCATCCATTCTTCTTTTCGTGAAACAGTTGCAAAATGCGATCCGCCTTTGCTTCCCCTCCCTTTCCTTCTTCCTTTTCGTTTCTGTCCAGCAATTGCTCGTGCCCGTCCTCGTGACTGTTCATTTATTCCTGCTTTGGTAATTTTTCCGACAGCAACTAATCCGCGGATATCTGATCGTGTAATTGCTTTTTCGATATCAGCTAACGCATCCTGCGCAAAACGTACTTTCCCTGCACTTGTTTTCAAGATTTTTGCTGCTAATCGTTTTTTATGTTGCATTGTAAGTATCCTCTATTGTATCTAAATTTATGCTTGCCTCTTCACTAATTCTTTCTCAATCGCTTCACGCTCTTGCTCTTGCGTATCAATCGCTGCTCCCCCACCTACTGCACTTTTATTTCCTGCATTAACAGCACTTACCTTTTTCTCAGCATCCTGCTTTGCTTTCTCTGCTTGCTTTTTCTTCTCTTCAGCTCGCTTCAACTTCTCATCTTCTTTTTTACTCTTTTCTTGTGATCGTGTAACTTTCGCTTTCGTTCGTAATGCAAACGCTGTTGTAATCCCTTCTACACTCTTCGCAACATCTTTAACATTTAACACCCGAATGTTCTTTTCTTGTGCAAGTTGTAATAACCGTAATCGTTTTCTTCCCCCAACCGTACTTCGAATAACTGCTCCTTGTGTACTCACATTAACCCCAAGTAATTCCGCTTCGGTGCTTACTAACACTTTCGCTAAACCAGATGAATGTAAACCTCGAATGGATCGTGGTGAACCATATCCTGGTCTTGGTAACGCTGGTCTTCCCCCAAATCGTTGACGCACTGGTGAATGTAATCCTCGTGGATATCTCCAACGCTTCTTCACTCCTGCTTGATACTTTGATTCTTTAACAACAAACCCTGGCTTCCTTTTCTTTGCTTTGTTCCGTACTGATAATAATTTTTTGAAATCCATAGTCATTCACATCATATTAATTGTTCATTAAATTCATATTATTTTTTGATTGTTAATTCTTAATTTTTTACTTGATATACTTGTATTTAATCTTTCCCACTTTTTTTTGTAATATAACACCCGTCTTGAAAAATACGCCGATCCCTATTCGTGATTCGACATAACCCTTCAATCTGTGACGCCATTAATCCTGCTAATTCAATATCGGAACTTGTGATCACAATATCATTACCCGTTACTTTAACATCAACACCTTTCAACATTGGTACTTTTCGTGGCACCGTCTCGCCTAAAAAATTCTTAATCACAAACTCTTGATTTGTGACTGTAACTGTCATCGGAAAATGCCCCGAACATATTTTTAAAGTATAACTATGCCCTTCTGTCACACCTTTAACCGTATTGATAAGATGTGCTTTGAATGAGCCTAACATTGTCTTTTCTTTCTTTGTCGCTTTAGCCGACTTTAACACAATTTTTCCCGCTTCGATTACAATTTGAATTCTCGGATGAACTAACTCTCGTGCAACTTCTCCTTTAGGACCTTTAACAGTAAGTACCCCCTTCTCATACTTTGCACTCACTCCCGATCCAAGTTCCACTTCACGCACTAAATCAATTTTCATATTGTAAGTATATAATAGCAATAATTAATAACAGTATGCCACTAATTTTCCCCCTGTATTCTTCTCTTTCGCTTGAATATGCGTCATCAACCCTTGCGGTGTTGAAACGATGATAATCCCAAAATCTTTTGCAGGTAAATATCTCTTCTCCCACTTCTCAAACCCATTTTTCTTCGTCGAAAACCGCGGCTTGATAACCCCGCACTTGTTGATATTTCCAAGTAAATTCAATTTCAACGTATTCCCTTGGCCATCTTCAACTACCTGATAGACCCCAAGATATGTATTCTCTTGGAATAGTGTTAATATTTTCTTCATCATCGTCGATGCCGGCTTGATAAGTACTTCTCGCTTACCTACTTTTTCCGCGTTCATTATTTTTGACAATGCTGCTGCCAATGGATCATTTAACATTTTTTTTTCCTCATTCAGCTTAATTTTTTGAATCCTAAACCTAACGCCATATCTCTAAAACATAACCTGCATAAATGCAAACCATACTTATTGATATGTGCTCCTGTACGACCGCAATTTTTACACTTTCGTAATCCGATACCGCAACTTCGTTTTTTAGGTTGATTGTGCTTGATGTATTTTGCTTTTTTTACTGGTTTCGCATTCAACTGCGTAAACATCTTTTTATAATCGCTTGTTGTCATTGTACTTACAAAACCTCCACTCCCAAACGCTTGATAAATGCAATTGCTTCCTCTGTTGTAACTGCCTGTCTTTTTCCTACGCGGCCCGACTTCACTCTTCGCCGCTTAACTCGATACCCTGGCCGTTCTAACGTCACTGCCGCTTCTAACCCCATAATCTTAAGTTCTGGATCATATTCAATCCCTTCAATATCGATATATTCTGGAATTCCAAACGACACATTCCCGCTTCGATCAAAATTACTTACTTTCAATGTATTTTCTTTTGCCACTAATAATCGCTTCAATAATTTTTCTGCATTTTTTCGTACAGTTACTTTACATCCAATTGCTAACCCTGGCCGTAATCCCCACCCTGGAATTCTTCGCTGTGTAACTGTCTTTATGGGTTGACAGGGTGCTCCTAAAATCCCCAGCAGCTTCAATCCCCTCTTCATTAAATCATCACTTTTTTGTGTACCAATATTAAGTGTAAGCTTCGCTATAGTAATCTTTTTCATTGGATTTTCTAATCTAACTACTGTTGACCTAGCTGGTGTTGTGGTAACGTTTTTTGCGACTGTTTGAGCCATGAGTGTAATCTCCTTTTATTAACCTTTTATTTCTCTTTTATTTTATAACGTCATCTCCGACGCTTTTTCACCTACAACAAAAACATATTCTTTTGCTGTTTCAATCTCCTCAGATCCTTTTGTATATACTGCCTGTCTCCCTTTCAACTGCTTTAACACACCCGTATCTCCGCCGTGTTTTCCTTTTATCAAAAAGATTGACGCCCCTTCTTTAAGTGGTAAAACTTTCTTAATTTTTGATCCCGGCAATTCCATCACAACACTATCACCCACATTTGCAGAGATCGAATCGATAACATTTTTTCCATCATACAGATGATACTGAATCTTGCCGCCTTTTAAAACTGTTTTTCCAGTTACTCGAGACACTTTTAGTCCGCTCTCACTAACTGAAATCTCTTTAACTTGTAATCGGCACTTTTCGTCTAAGACTAAACGATAATGTTTTTTATGGTCAACAACTGTAACAACATCAAATAATCCCGCCATAAATCGATAATCTTTTCGTTGTACGCCATCGACTAACACTTGCTTTGAATTTAACAACTTTTTAATTTCGCCCATTGTTTCTGCAAGATGTAAATGATCCCGTAAGACTGTACCTAACGCCAAACCCATCTCTAGAGTATGAGTTCCTGGATTTGGTCGTGCTGCATAAATATGTAGCCCCCTATTCAAATGCCATGTTTTCGGTGCCGCAATTCGCTTTAAATGATTTTTCATGGTGTAAACCTTGGTATATTTTTATTATATTTTTTGAATATTATTTTTGTTATATTAGTTTATTTTTTAATATTGTATTTTTTTATTTTTTCGTTTTAGTTTCCGCAACTTTTACTTTTGCCGCTTTTTCACTTTTTACTGCTTTTTCTTTTTTCCCTGCATCTTTCTCCACTTTTCCTCTTCTCTTCGCGTCCGACATTTCTGCTACAACTAATAATAGATTGGAAGGATGAATCGCCATAGGTAACTTAGTCCCCTCTTTCTTAATAACTTCTACCCCATATACATACACTTTTCCTTTCTTGAGATCTACTCGTTCAACCTTGCCTTCTTTCTTGACAAACTGACCGCGCATAACTTTAACCGTATCCCCTTTACGTACTGATAACGACCGCATTCCATATTTTGCTCGCAGCTCTTTGGAAAGATGAACTTGCATAAAAGTTTGCTTGACATGTAACGGAGCAATATGCCTATATAACCGCTGTTTTCTTGGTTGAGTACTTGCATTCCATGTTCGTGCAAACGTTGTTTTTTTCTTCATTTTTTATTTCTCCAATATTAATTAATTAATTGTAAATTACTCATTTTTGATTTATGTTTAGACAATCATACTCGCAACTTTAGCTACAGCCGGCCATCGCTCTGCAACTTCTTTCGCAATTGGCCCTTTGAAAATGGTCCCTTTCGGATTCCCTTTTTCATCTTTTAATACTACTGCTGCATTATCTTCAAATTTAATCCGTGTTCCGTCCGGTCTTCGATACTCTTTGCGTTGTCGCACAATAATCGCAGGCACAACTGTCTTACGCATTTCTAATTTTCCTTTCTTAACCGACGCCATCACTAAATCACCGATACCTGCTGCCGGCACTCTTCCTCTAACCGTTTTATGCCCGATAACTGCAATTAACTTTATTACTTTCGCACCCGAATTATCACAGGTAATAACTTCCGCCTGTAAAGGTAATGGTCGTCCAACGTTACTTTTTAATGTTTTCATGGTATCTCCGTTTGATTATTATTTTTTGAAAGTATAGTTAACGCACTAAATATGATTCTGATTATTTTTTGTTTTCACCTTACTTTCTGCCTTCGCTCCTGCGGTTTTGCTACTCCCTTTCACAGCTTCAACCTCTCCACCACGCTCCACTACTTGGACAATAACTAAATTTTTTGTCTTGCTTAATGGTCGTGTCTTCGCTGCGATTACTTTATCTCCAATATGTGCATCTAAACATCCCGGATTGTGAACTCTTAATCTGTATCGTCGTACTTCGTAACGCTCATACTTAGGCACAAATACTGATTTATTCCATTCTAATGTTGCTGATCGATTAGTATCTCTCTTAATAATCCTGCCAGTAAATAATTCATTCTTTACTGCCAATTGCCCATGAAAAGGACATTTTTGGTCTGTACAACTTTTTTCTGGTGTAGGCATTCCCAACACTGCTGATCCTTTTTTTGTATCCATTGTTATCGTACCTTTTGATTTGTTATTCTTATTTTGTTATTTGTTAAATTATTATTCTTGATATTGTGATTTTTATAATCACATTTATACACATCACTTCAAACGCTCCTCACTACGCCTCAATACACTCTCGCCCGAAATTTTTTGTTTCGACGAAACCAGCATCAATTCCGTACCACGTTTAAACACCCGTTTTCGCGCGTTTCCGATTTGTATCATGAATGTTTCTTTTGTCTCATCAACAATTTTTCCTCGTAATCCCACTTGAGTTTTATTCACCGACATCAAAACTTCGATTTCTTGTCCAATTAATTCATGCGGATATATTCGTGACATTTTTCCTGCCTCACCAAAATAACCTATTTTGATGAATCTGTTATGATTGCAAATCTTTATAATTATATTGTTAAATCCTCAATGATAATCATTTCTTCCGGAAAACCCAATTCTATTAACGCTTTCTTTGCTTTGGATTTATGATCTCCTTGCAACTCAACCGCGCCATTCTTTGCTGTTCCCCCGCATGCAAATTTTGACTTGAGCATACGAAACACCTCATCAAGATTCGCTTCTTTGGTAATCCCCTCAATGATTGTATATTTTTTTCCAAACTTTCGTTTTTCGATTCTGACCACTATTTTCTGTTGTTCACGTGCAATTGTTTCACATACACACAAATCTGTGGGCAAGCCACATTGATTACATACCACCATTGGTATTAAACGTTCCCCCGTTCATGCAACAATTGTAATAACCGTGCAATCATTTTTTTTGATTGTCTAAGTTTTCCAGGATTTTGTACATTAGCTCCGCTTCGTACTTGACTATTCAACTTCATTAGCTCTTTTCGTAACTCATTCAACTTTAAAGTTAACTCTTCTTTGTTCAAATTTTTCAAATCTTGTTCTGCTTTCATGATATAATTGTAATTTTTAGGTTATAGTTTATTTCTGTTTATATTTTATTGAGTCTTGACTTCTTCTTTCTCTTCTACAACGGCAGAAACTTCTTTTGTCTCTGTGAGATCTTTTATTTCTTTAACGTCTTTTATTTTAACTTCAGTTGTTTCTTTGTTTTCTTTAGTTTCTGCTTTCTTACGTGGCGCTTTTTTCTTATCAGTCTTCTCTTTCTCACTACTCACACTTGCTTTCTTCTTGCCTTTTCCTTCACCAGCTTTTTCTCCTTCTCCGCCTTCACTTGCTGCTTTGCTAACTGTTGCTCCTTCTTTAACCGATGACTCTTGTAATAATTCTTTACGAATATGTACATAATCTGGAAGCACAATATCCGGTGGCATGATTGAAACTTGAATTCCAATAATCCCTGTTTTAAGTAACGCTGCGGTCTTAGCTTTTTGTACACCCGTCATCGCGATATCGCCACACTTCTTAAGATACCCTTGATAAAATCGCCAGCTTTTTGCGCGTGCACCTGGAATTTTTCCCGAAATGATAACTTCAATACCTAAAGCTCCCGACTTGATCACATTTTCCATAACTTTGTGACCGATACTTTTGAATCGTGCGGAACCAAATCGCTCAAGTGAACTTGCAATACGCTCTGCCACAATCATTGCATCAATGAATGGATTTTTCACTTCATTGATTTCGATTTGTGGATTCTCTAACTTGAAATCTTGTTTTAACACTCGTGTTAAATCTCTAATATTTGCTCCTCGTGAACCAACAATTAAACTTGGCCTGCTTGTGTAAATAATAATTTTTTCTCCTAACGGAATTTTTTTCAGTTTAATTTGTGAAATACCTACACCTTTCAACTTGTTCTCGATATACTGTTTGATATAGTACTCTTTCGTTTTTTGTGCAATGAATTGTCGCTCAATCATAGGTATCTTCCTTCGTTAATTTATTGTGCTTTTGTTTCAGCTGTAACTGTCCCTGAAGATTTAGCTTCTTTCTTCACTTTCCCTTCAGTTGCTTTTCCCGTAGCTGTTTTTCCTGCAACTACTTTCTCTGCAGTCATTTTTTTCTTCCCTGCGGCATTTTTCCGCTCTTCTACTTCAATTTCAATATGTGTTCGTTTTGATTTAACTTGTTGTCGCTTTCCCGTAAACGGAATCGCTGCTTTATTGACTAAAATTTTGCTGATTACTAAACTATTCACATCTAACCCTTTATATTGGGCATTCGCTTCCACAGACTTTACTGCTTCCAAGAAAAACCCTGCTGCTTTTTGTGGAAATCTTCCTGGCCCTATCCCTGGCTTATGTCCTAAATCTTTGATTGCAATTTTGTACGGCACTGGCGTTTTTAATACTACCACTTTTTCCAAAAACTCTTTTGCAAATGCTGTTTTTTTGTATCGCAAAAAGTTGCAGATCTCTTTACCTTGTTTTGTGGAAAAAGGTAAGCTATGCATTACTGCTTTCGCATTGTGTACCGTTGCTGTTTGTTTTTTTTCCGCCATTTTTTATTAACACATTAAGTTTAAATATTCATTTCTATCGTGCCGTCACCGCTTTACTTGACCGTGTAGCACCAATACCTGCTGAACTATGTGAAACCAATTTACGCGTCATTGAAAACTCGCCTAACACATGCCCAATCATTTCTAATGTAACAATCACTTGTATATACTCTTTCCCGTTATAGACTTTAAACGTCTTTCCTATCATCACTGGCAAAATAACCATATCTCGACAATGCGTCTTAATATTAGTTTTACCCTCTTCAACTGACTTTAACACTTTCTTTTGTTGCTCAGTTAATCCTCGTTGAAGTGATCGTCGCTGCCGAGCTGGAACCAAAGCCATGAATGATTTCAAATCTAACTTCTTCACTTCTTCTTCCAATTTTCCTCGCCATGTAATTTCTTTTGCCATTGTGTTAATGTAACCTCTTGGATTCAACTGTCATTCATAAATTGATCTTTAAATCTATTTCGTCTTTCGCCCCGTTCTTCGTGGTGCGATCTTACCAACTTTTCTACCTGGTGGATCATTTCGAGATGATTGAGTAGGTCGACCTTTAATGTGTGAGTTTTTCCCGCCAAACGGATGATCTACTGCGTTCATTGAAATACCACATACTCTTGAATATAACTTACCTAATGCACGCATTCTCTTAAATCGTGTGCCTGCTTTAAGATATGGCTTATCTGGTCTTCCTGCGCCTGCCACAATTCCGATAGCTGCCCTGCAATCTGGTTAAAATAATTTTTCTTTTCGTGAAGGTAATTTGACTCTAATTCCATCTTCTGTCTTTGAAACAACTTTTGCATACGTTCCTGATGCTCGTACAACTTTTCCGCCGTCGCCAGGCTGTAACTCGATATTGTGCACAATTGTTCCCTCTGGAATATCTTTCAGATATAATACATTTCCTTCTTTAACTTCTGAACCGCCCACTGAAACTACATCTCCAATCTTAACTCCTTCTGGAGCGATTGTTAACCCCCGATCGCCGGATAAAAATGATATATCCATTAATGGCGCCGTATGCCCTGGACAATGTACAAAATCAATCACCACACCTTTTGTATCAACTGGACAATGCTTCGCCACACCCTTGAAATGATGACTAGCTACTTGATACGTCGGTGATCCCCGTCCTCGTCGTTGTTGCAGTAATCGTTTTCCCATTTTAAATCAACCTAAATCAATCCTAAATCCGCACTCACATCAGATGCTAAATATTGTGGTGTTAAGCGCACAATTGCTTTCTTTTCACCTCGAATAGAGTTTTGTATCGTCACTTTCATCACTCTTACTTTAAATAATTGTTCAACTGCTCGCTTCACATCAAACTTAGTCGCACTTGAATTAACCACAAATGACAACTTGTTTTCAAATTCAATTTGCCGGATACATTTTTCCGTCGCTAAAGGATGATGTAATATAGTATAAGGATCAAAAGTAGCTCCAACTTTTTTAGCCGCACCTGGAGATACTGCTGTTTGGACCTTTCCTTTCGGCGATTCTGTTTTTGCTACTTCCGTTTTTATTGTTTTAGCCATTTTTTATCGTTGTTTCTTTTTAGTTTTATGAATAATTATAAATATAATTTTTTTTCTTTTAATGTATCAACTGCTTTTTCAGTCCATAACGCTGCTCGTCCAGGTTGTGTTCCCGGAGCTAATAATTCTGCATTCAATGCTGTAACTTGCACAACATCAATACCTTCAATGTTGCGTGCTGCTTTTAATAATGGACAATCCCCGCTTACAACAACCAGCACACCTTTCTTACGCTGATACTTTCGTCCTCGTCGTTTTCCTAAACCTGCTCGAACTTTTTTCTCAGCCGTACGTTCCAGTTCCGCCGTAAATCCTAGCGTCTTCAACAATTTTTCTACATCGCTTGTTTTGCTTACCGCTTCGATACTTCCATCAATGATAAAAGGATATTCAGTTGGAATTTTATGGCCTCGTTTAACAACTAAATCCCGTAACATTGTTGCTGCTAATGCTGATCGCACGGCTTTTCGATTCTCTTTCAGATTAATCATTCGTTGCCATTCTTTTTCAGCTTTTGGTGGGTGTGCTCTTCGCCCGCCGACTGTTTGTGAAGTGAAAGTACCTTTCCAATTCATTCGTGTTCCTCTACGTGAAAATACTTTTCGTGCAACTCTACTGATACCAAACCCATATGAACCCCGATAATTTCGTCGTCGCTTACTTACACTTGACGCCGAACGCATACCCGCTTCTGGATGTGCCCCATGTACTTGTCTTGACGCACTTTGCAACGCATGTACTGCCCGCTTGATTAAATCAGGACGATATTCTTCGGAAAATTGACTAGGTAAATCTTTATCTTTTCCTTTTTTCTTTTGTAAATCAAATATAGGTAATTTCATGATTGTAATCATCTCATTATAGTCTTATCTATTCATCTCACTTTACTTTGAAATGTGCGTCAATTCTGGCACTTCTTTACTTGTTTTATTTGGCCGATACGGTGCTGTTAATACAACTTCTCGTTTCTCAGGTCCTGCTACTGACCCATACACCATCATATATGTATTCCGTACAACCCCATATCCCACAATTCCCCCTTTGGAATTGATTTCTTCTGGTTGTGAACTAATTTTGATAATCTTCTTATTATATTCAGTTCGTAAATGAAAACCCATCTTACCTGACTGCGGAACTGTATGTTGTACCCGTTTTGGCGTCCAAGAACCAAGCGTACCAATACCACGTTTAGTCTTCTCAGCTTTATGCTGTCGAATCGGAACACCGTATCGCTTAACTGTTCCTTGAAATCCTTTCCCTTTGGTCACACCGCGAATATCAACTAAACACCCCGCATCAAATACCTCGTTAACTGCTAATTCTTTTCCTAACACTTTTTGTGCAAACGCTAACTTATCTTTATTAGAACCGCCTAAACCTATTTCCATCATCTTTGGTTTCTTCGCACTAACCGAAGGCACTTTTGCTGGAATTGTCTGCACCATTAAACGTAAATCATCATACTCTGTAACAGAATCAATACCTTTCATTTCTTTCTTTGGGACAGGTAATAATTTGCCTAAATTTTTATCTAATTTAGGAGCGAAAAGGGTAGAAATTTTATTTAATCCATAAACCCCTTGTTTGTATACTGCAACGCCCGTAACTAACATTGGCGGGCATTCTAAAATTGTAACAGGAGCGACCACTGTCTCTCCTTTTGTTGGCGACTTTGCTCGTGTATCTGTAAACTGTACATGTGTCATTCCTACTTTATACGCAATAAATCCTAATGGTTTTGTCTTACTCTCTGCAACCCATGAACGTACCCGTACGATAGAATGTCGTGACCTTTTTCGTGGCCAAAACTGTTCACTTCCTCGTCGTGGATGTCGTATATTTCCCATGGTATAATGTAAATTATTATGATAACATAATCATTGTATTGAAATTATAATCAAACAATGTTAACTAATCTCATTGTAAGAGCGCTTAGTCTTAACATCTATCCTTTCGTCGCAAATCACATCAAACAGCCTATACATGGCCTCATCAAGAATCATACCGATTTGATGAATAAACCTTTTCAGACCTAATCTATGATACCCACCATATTTAACTATTCAAGACAGTTAGTATATGATACGTTCTTCGACGTTACTCTTGTCATAAACAAAATCGCTTTTGACTAATACTCTTTGAGCACAAGGGCTTATTTATAAAGCTTTCCCAAAAAAATAATTGCAGACGAAAAACTTTTTGTTAAATACTCTTTTTGTCTCTATTTCAGCCCTTTCACCCGCTCAAGCACCTCCTTCGCGTGTCCTTTCACCGAAACATCTCGCCAAATATGTACGATCTTCCCTAAAGGATCAATCAAAAACGTCGTGCGTAACACACCCATATACTCTCGCCCCATAAACTTCTTCTTCCCCCACACCCCATACATCTCCAACATCTCCTTTGACTCATCACTCAACAACATCCCCTTCAACTTCTGCTTCTTCTGAAAACTACAATGACTCTTAACCGAATCCGGACTCACAC
>CAYSCV010000019.1:0-18345 GCA_964429715.1 uncultured Methanosarcinales archaeon | reverse complement strand
CCACAAAACATCTAAAAAAGAACGTCCGCGAACCAACATATTCCAGCCCCGCATCGGAAAACAACTTCTTCAAACCTTTTCGATCATACGTCGTCCCATCCCATGCTCCTTTAAAACTACTCTTCTTCAACTTATACAACACTAACGGCCCATACGTAAACGGCACACCCACAAACACATAACCGCCTTTTTTCGTCACCCGCTTCATCTCAAGTAACCCTTCCAACGGATTAGGGAAATGCTCCATCGTACTATTATTAAACGTCACATCAAACTGCGAATCTGCAAACGGCATATGAAACAAATCCCCTTGCACCAACACCGCTTTACTCTTTAATTGCTCTTTGGCAAGTTTCAACGCAATCGACGCATAATCCAACGCATACGCATCTCCTCCTCGTTCCGCAAGCATTGCCGACACAAACGCCGACCCGCCTCCCGGCTCAAGTGACTTCCCCCCAACCTGCAAATAGGTCTGAATATACCTTCGCAGCTGCATATTCATCATCTTACGTAGAATATCCATCACATCATCATAAATAAAAGTCCGCTTCCAATACGTATCCCATGTTTCCGTCCCTGTATCCTCCACAAATCGATAAACCCCCTCTGTAAACAGATACGTCTTCTTACACTTCCCACACGAAAACGTTTCACTCAGACTCTTCATGCAAGTTGGACAGTGAAATAAAATTCCCATATATCCACAAATCAAACTAAAGTATTATAAACTTTCCGCGTTAAAAATCTAACATGAAACTTCATATTGGGTGTGGAAAAGAAATTTTAGACGGCTGGATAAATATAGATAAATATCCTATGACTCCAGAAGTACAACAAGTAGATATAACCAAATTTCCGTTACCATTCAAAAACGACCAATTTGAATATATTCGCATGAGAAATATTTTGGAACATATTCCAATTGAAACACAACCAAAATTATTGGATGAACTGTTTAGAATTACCACGGGGGGGGGGCGAATCTGGATTCGGGTCCCTTACGGATCCCATTGGACACGAAGAATAGACCATTACCGTGGTTACACCTATGCCACCTTCATCCATATAGACAGTTATTGGTTTGGTAAAAGAAAACGATTCAAAATTCATTCCTGGTCAGATCATCCAACCAAACTAGGAAGACTTCTCGTGTCAAAATACCTTCGGCGTTTTTTTGATTACATTGCCTCTGCCGAACTCTTCATTACAGATATAATCATAGAATTAGAAGTGATAAAAGAAAAATAAAGTCAACAGGGGAAAAAAGATTCCTCACACAAACCTCTCCAACGTCTTCTTCACAATCTCAACAACCTCTTCAATTGCTTTCCCGTTATTCTCCTCCAACCGAATCGAAGACGGCAGCACAATCAAATTCTTAAAAATGGCCAGCCCCTTCTCCTGCGAACCATATCCATAAGTGCGAAACGCATTCAAATCCGCTAACGGCCAAAACGCCGGCCGAATCTCTAACCCTTGTTCCATCAACACCGTACCAATCTCTCGCACCGTTTTCTCATCCCGATCAATCCTGATTGCATTTAACCAATAACACGGCTCACTTCCTGCTGGAATCTCCTGTAATGTAATTCCTGCAACATCTTTAAACAACGCCCGATATTTCTCCCCTACAAATCTTTTCCGTCGTAAAATTTCTGGAAACTTCTCCGTCTGCGCATACCCAATTGCACCTAACGTATGCGGCAACAAATAATTCATCCCCACATCCGTATAAATGTATTTGTGCCACCATGGATCCTGTGCACTTCGATGCGGTGCCGCTCGTGACGCAAAAAACTTTGCCCGCTCATAAAACTCTGAATTATTTGTAACAACTACCCCTCCCTCACCCACTCCCATCATTTTTTCACTACGAATAGAAAACGTCGCCACATCCCCAAACGACCCCATCTTCTGCCCATTATACGTCGCCCCATGCGCCTCACTAGCATCCTCTAATAATAACGCATTATACTTTTTACACAGCGCCATAATTTGATCAAAATTCTTCACCGGAAACCCATACACATGAACAACCATCACTACTTTCACATGCCCACGCAATAATACTTCTTCCAACGCAACCGGATCCATCCCAAAATTATCAGAATCAACATCAATAATTAAAGGTGTCGCCCCCGCCTGCAACACTCCCACCGCACACGCCCCGCAAGTATAATTAGGAATCACCACCGTATCCCCTGCTTTTACTCCCATCGCTAACAACGCCGTATGTAACGCTGCCGTACCTGACTGCACTGCTAACGCATGCTTCACCCCAATAATCTTCGCAAACGCCTCCTCAAACTTTCGCGTATAAGGACCGCCAGCTGACAACCATCCCTGCTTTAACACATCCGTAACATATTCAATTTCCTTTTCCCCAATCCACGGTTCATTTAAGTAGTATTTGTACGCCATAAATCAGTAGAGAAGAAAAGTATTTTTAAATGTTTAGGTCTTATAATCCATACTACTGCAAAAAGAAAATAATGAGAAAAAGAAGACTAAACCTTCACTTCTCATATTCCCACACACTCACCCACGCCCATCGCCGTAAAAACGGCAACACGGTAAACACCCCTGCATCAAATTTAGCTGCAACATAAAACAATCGATGAAAAAAACGAACGTGAGTAAAAAAAACAGGCAACAATAAACACGAAAAAAAATAAAACTCTGTATGTCTAGACCCAGAAAAAAACTCTTCCCCCTCCTGAAACATCTCAAAAGTCATATACGTTGGCTTCATACGTTTATAAGACGAAAACAACCTATAACCTTGCACAAACAACCCATATTTCAAAGGCTCAACAACAATTAACTTTCCCCCTGTACGCAACACTCGACTGCATTCTCCCATAACTCTCATACAATCCACATGCATCATCACTGAATTAATATACACTACATCAAACTCCCCTGTAGCAAAACCCATCACCTCTGCATCCATCACTTTCCTTTTAATCGTAACCCCTTCTCGTATCGCAAGTTTCTCCACACCCTTCAAACTCTCAACAGAAATATCAATAACCGTAACCTCTGCACCTTGCAACGCAAAATACACCGCCTGTTCGCCTGACCCACATCCTATTTCCAACACTTTTTTACCAACTACATCTCCTAAAACAGTATACGAATACCCCGCCGCATCACGAAACGCTAAAGAAAAAATATCAGAAGAACCAGAACTCCACTGCCGATCATAAAACTGTTCAATAGATTCAACTGCTATACGTCCACTCATCATCGTAATCGAAACCGTAATCGTAACGCATACACCATATCCCCAAACACCACTTTCAACCCCCACAAAAACGGAATCTTCGTCTCCCCATGGATCCGTTTGTTATAAGGCGCTTTAACCTCCACAATCGGAATACCTAACTTTCGTGCCACACCCGCAATCGTAATCCCATACAAAATATGATCAAACGGCGCCACACCATGAGCCGTACTCTCCTCAAACACTCGCTGTAACACACCTCGTTGTACACATAAATACCCATTCGTATGATCCCTCATTCCCGTTCCTAACATAAAACTCACCCACCCATTCAAAAGTTTAGTTCCAATTCTATGAGCAAAATCTGTCTCAAACGTCGTCTCACCTAAATATCGTGACCCAAACACAATCGTACCCGTACACGCCAATTGATACATCTGAAACAACGTCGCGGGCGGATGACTCAAATCCGCATCAAGTAACGCCACAACTTCACCAGAAGCCCCATCCACCCCCGTCTTATATGCGCTGCCAATCCCCATCTTCCCCGGACGAGTAATCAACACCGTGCGCGGATACTTTTTCTTCAGTTCATCAACAACTGCCGCCGTCCCATCCGGTGAATTATCATCAACAACAACCACCTCACCAGTAATATTATTTTCAACAAACACTTTGTTTATTGCCTCAATAAATAATGTAATGTTCTCTTTTTCATTATACGTAACCGTAACCACACTTAATTCAATCTTTGGTTCCATCTTCATCTTTTTCTTCATATTCTATCCTCAAAACCAGTTTTATTTAAATATTTCGTGTACGATAATGATATATCTTTATTCCCTTAAAATCTGTTGAATCATCAGAAATATAACGCGTATCCAACAAATTTTTATAAAAATCTTTCGTACTTGTATTCTTATATAAAATCAACCAAAATTCCTCCCTCTTACCAATAGCTTGCCAGACTTCTGTATCAGTCATTTTATCTAACTTCCTCCATTCTTCTGAAGAAGTGATTTTAACCAAAGAAAACGTAGAGGTATAATAATAACGTAATAAGTATTCATTAGAAAAGCCGCCTTTATCAAGTAAAAGTAAATTAGGGGAAGAACTTCTTTCTTGAATATAACTCATCGCCTCCCTCCATGGCGCTTTCGTCGTTTGTGAATAATAAGCTGAAAGTGCAACAATATTCACTAACAGTATTACAATCATGACCCCCACTGCAAATACTTTCCGACGCATCGTACATATCTTATACGCAGCATAGACATACAATAACGGCGCCAGAAAAAAAGAATGCCTAATTAGAAAATAAGACTGTGTTATCGGATTCTGAGTGAGAGGGATTCCAAATAACGTAAGCGTATAAAAACAAAGATAGACATAAAAAACTGCCCAAAAACTCACAACTACAAAAAATAACGTATCAGAGATTGAAAATTGTAAAAATGTGTGTTTCTTTTTTAACAAAAAGAAAAAGAAAAAGAAACAAAGAAACAGTAACAACGGAAGCGTATAAAAAAATAAACCAAATTGAGCTAGAAATGCCGGTAAATGTTTAGAGATCAAAGAATTAGTTAACCCTTTATTAAAAGACAAGAATCGTTGTACGAATATCTGTCCAAAAAAAAAATAGAAACAAAAAAGTAACAATGCTAAAATAGAATGAATCCATATAAAAGTCGATCGGAAATGAGAATCGAATTTTTCCCAATATAATAATAACAGAATAGAATAGAATAATACTAAGAATAAAGTGGTATAACTTACATAAAAAGCCAAAAAAACAACGATAAAATATACCACCCACCAAAAAACTGTTTTTTCTTTTCGCGATGTCCGAATAAAAATAAGAGCAAGAATATAACTTGTACAAATTGTTAAAAACGTAAACAAACTATACAATCTGGCTTCTTGTGAAAATAATACCTGTAACATTGATGTAGCTAAAAACAACGAAGATAATAACGCTGCAGCATCAGAAAAAAACAACCGCACCAAAAAAAACAAACATAAAATAGCGAGAACACCAAATAACACAGATAACGATCGAACCGCAACCTCTGACAAACCAAACCAGCGTATCCAATAATGTAAAAGGATATAAGACCCTGCGGGAGCTCCTTCGGTCATTGAAACCTCTTCAATCACCTCAGAAACATTCCCTAATGAAGCATGATGTACCGAAAAAGCCTCATCATTCCATAAACTCTCTGTTGCCAAATCATACCAGCGTAAACTAAACCCTAATATTACAATCAAAAATAACCACAGAAACGTCTTCAACTTATCCATTATATAAAAAGCTAAAATAACCTATATAAACATTATTAAACAATAAGTAAACACACATTTAAAAATAACCCTATCAACCAATACAAAAAATGAATCTTGCAGCAATATTAAAATATAGTTTATTAATACTAGGAATTCTTATATTAGGTGTATTTATACATACACTCCAACCCCAAGAACTATTAAAAACCATAACCTCTCTCCCTTCCCCCCTAACACTTCTCTTCTTAACATTTGCAATAACCATGATTGGGATATTTTTCAAAGCATATCGTTGGCGTATACTGATTCATAAAATCACACAAACAAAAACCTCGCTCTGGTTTTCATTCCAAGCTGTACTTGCCGGCATTGCCGCAGGCAGTTTTATCCCCGGAAGAATAGAACTTGCTCGCCCCCTCTTATACAAAAATAAACATAATATTCCCATCACAAAATCACTTTCTGCTTTAATTATCGAACGTGCCATTGACTTACTGTGCTTTGTCATTTTTCTCCTAATAGGTTTAATATTCATTCCAACCCAAAACATAATTAGTCTAAAGATTGTAATAATCAGCCTATCTTTCATTGTTTTTTGTATACTCAGCGCCATAATATTTCCAAAGTATATCTTTAACATAATCCAAAAAATTATGACCTTTGTACCCCTTCCTCATTCATTCAAAACCAGAGTACTCAATTTTATAGAACAAAGCATCATGAGTTTTACCATATTCCATTCAAAGAGGACAATTCTTCATATTGCCCTTCTTTCATTCATTACAAACGCTTTAGAACTTGTCCGTTTTTATTTTATCGCCGCCGCATTTGGCATTTCCGTAACGCTTCCCATTCTTGCAACTATCCTTTCTGCAGGAATATTACTCGGTGTTCTTTCAGCTATCCCGGGGGGTATTGGC
This sequence comes from uncultured Methanosarcinales archaeon, assembly GCA_964429715.1. Lineage (GTDB taxonomy): Archaea > Nanobdellota > Nanobdellia > Woesearchaeales > GW2011-AR9 > JACPNA01. The sequence continues at coordinate 11,913 of CAYSCV010000019.1, read as the reverse complement.
GTTACAGAATTTTCATCAGTTGCAATACTTACAACACTTATCCCCGCAACTCTAACGACAACCGCAAAAAGTGCCATCCTTCTTGACCGTGCCATTTCATATTACACCATTATCATCCTCGGTGCCCTCTTTCTCATTCATTTGGGTTATTTTGTCAAAACAGAACAAGCCCCTAAACCCCCTATGGAAGAAACAACCAAAGATATAACATTTCAGAATCATAAACCTTTTAAATAACATTTTAAGAGGAATATAATAAATGCTAAATCAAAAACTGAAATTATCTCTTATCATCCCTTGCTATAACGAAGAAGAAGGCATCCCTAATTTGGCCCAAAAACTAGAGCCAGTAATCAACAAACTAAAAGAACAATATACTCTTCAACTCATTTTTGTAAACGATGGCAGTACCGATAAAACAGCCGATCTCCTAAATAGGTACTTCAGCAACTGGCCAGAAACCACCATTCTCACCCATGAAAAAAATAAAAATCTTGGTGCAGCGCTGCGGACCGGATTCTCCCATGCCGCTGGCGATCTTATTGCCTGCCTCGACAGTGACTGCACCTACGATCCAGAACTCTTACTCCCCATGCTTCAAATGATCGACACCCCAGAACAAAATATCGACCTTGTCACCGTCTCCCCCTATCATCCCCAAGGAAAAGTCAACAACATTCCTGCCTATCGTTTATTTCTCAGTAAAAGCGCATCAAACATCTATAAATTTCTACTCCAATCCGGAATTTACAGCCCCGGTGGTATGGTTCGCATTTACCGCAAAAAAGTAATCGAAAATATAACCAGCGACAAAGACAACTTCTTATTTGTCCCTGAAGTTTTACTAAAAGCCTACATCAAAGGCTACACCATCAAAGAATACCCCGCCACTCTTAACGTTCGCAAATATGGCACCTCAAAAATGAAACTTGCCAGTACTGTTATAAGTCACGCCAAACTAATGAGTAGAATTGTTCGCTATAAAATAAGCAAAAAACCATTATAAATATAACACATGTAAAGAGCAATAATAACAATCCCTCTTCATTATGAAAATTATAACAATATTAGGAACACGGCCAGAATTAATTAAACTCTCCCCTTTATTACCTCTATTAGACCAAGAATTTCAAAATATAATTATCCACACCGGCCAACATTATTCTCGCGAATTAAATGAAATCTTTATCGAAGAATTAAAATTACGCCAACCAGATTATCACTTAAATATTGGTTCGGGATCGCATGGTGAACAAACTGGAAAAATGATCCAAGAAATAGAAAAAATAATTCTAAACGAAAAACCGGCTGCCGTCCTTATCTTTGGCGATACAAACTCAACTCTCGCCGGCGCCATTGCCGCAACAAAACACACTAAAGTCATACATCTTGAAGCTGGCTGTCGATCACGAAACCGCACTCAACCAGAAGAAATTAATCGAATAGTAGCGGACCATTGTTCCGACCTTCTCTTAACAATCGACAACGAAAGCACCCAAAATCTTCTTCAAGAAGGATTTAAACTAGAACAAATTTATCAAGTAGGAAATATCCTTGAAGAAGCATGTATACGTGCAAAAAAGACCGCCCCGCAATTCTTATTTAATAATTTAAATATTAGCCCCCAAGATTATATCGTTGCCACTATCCATCGTGAAGAAAACACTAACAACATTGAAAATTTAAAAAGTATCATCAATGCGTTAAATATTCTCTCAGAACAAATCGATATCGTATTTTCATTGCATCCTCGAACACAAAAAGCACTAAACCAATCCCACCTCACCCTCTCCAAAAAAATAAAATGTATTACCCCCCCAAGTTACATCCCTTTCATAAACCTACTCTCTCATGCTCGATTTATTATTACTGATTCTGGAGGGGTATATCAAGAAGCCGTCTTCTTAAATATCCCCGTCCTCGTACCAAGAACAAACATCGAGATTAATGAATATGTAGAGATGGGTAAAATAAAATTAATAGGCCAACAGCAAGACAATATTATTCACCACGCAACCATATTAATCAAAAATGAAACTGAACTACAAAAGATAAAAGACATTCCATTTAACTTTCAAAAGAATATAAGTAATAACATCATCAAGATAATAAAAAAAAGCATTTCATATTCAAAAATAGAGGTAAAACAACCATGAAAAGAATACTCGTAACTGGCGCTGGCGGCAGTCCTGCTGTAAACTTCACCCGCTCCCTTCGTGTCGCTCCTGAAAAAATACATCTTGTAGGAACAGACAGCAACAAGTACTACCTCCAAAGAGCCGAAACTGACCAAAAATTCCTCATTCCCGAAGCCCATGACCCAAAATACATTCCTATCTTAAACCAAATTATCAAAGAAACAAATTGTGAATTTATTCACATTCAAAACGACACAGAAATGAGTGTAATCTCTGAAAAACGAGAACAGTTGGATTGTAAAACCTTCCTTCCCTCAAAAGAGACAGTTAGAATTTGCCTAGACAAATTTGAATCATATAAACGCTGGCAACAACATGGCATAAAACAACCGCAAACAATGATTATTAAAGACGAAAACGATTTGCATCTTGCATTTGAAAAATTTGGAAATAAAATATGGATTCGTGATACCACGGGAGCCGGTGGCCGCGGTTCCCTTGCTGCCGAAGACTATAAAACTGCCAAAGCCTGGCTTGACTTTAAAAAAGGCTGGGGTAGCTATACCGCCGCCGAATGCTTACGACCCGATTCTGTAACCTGGATGTCAATTTGGCACGAAGGGAAACTCATTGTCGCTCAAGGTCGAAAAAGACTATATTGGGAATTAGGTAAAGTATCACCCTCTGGAATTAGTGGTGCCACGGGAACAGGCATCACCTACTCTGATCCTGAATTAGATAAAATTGCCCAGGCAACAGTGCTTGCAATAGATCAAAAACCCCAAGGCATTTTTTCCGTTGATTTAACCTATGACAATAATGGCATCCCCAATCCAACCGAAATAAACATTGGCCGCTTTTTCACAACACACGAATTCTTTACCCAAGCTGGCTTAAACATGCCCTACATCTTACTCCAAATTGCCATGGACCATCAAATACCTGCATTTGAAAAAAAGATAAATCCTCTCAAAGACAACATTGCCTGGATTCGCGGCATGGACTTTAAACCCATCCTAACCACAGTAGACGAAATCGAATCACACGTTAAAATACTCCAAGAACGCAAAAAAAATCTATTTAAAGAGTAAGATAGAAATGAAATGTTAAACAAAAATAGTATTGCCATCACAGGATGTAACGGCCATTTAGGCCTAGCTTTAACCAAAAAAATAATTCAAGAGACTATACCCCTCATTATTTATAAAAGTACTTCTACACAATTAAAACAACTGATAAAAGAAAAAAAAGTATCCCCTCTTAACCTCGACCTAACAAAAAAAGAAAAATTAGAGAAATATCGCACTCTTTTTTCGAATATAAAAATAATAATACACTTAGCTGCTCACGTCCCTAAAAAAAAAGACCAAGATCAAATTGAAACATCAATAGAACATAACCTAATCGCAACCATGAATCTCCTACAAATGATTCCTTCAGGTGCTCATTTCATCTTTGCCAGCACCTGTGAAGTATACGGCCCTCCTACACAAATTCCCATTACCGAAGAACATCCTCTCAATCCTACCTCATTATACGGTGCAAGTAAAGTTGCAACAGAAAAATACCTCCAAGTCTATTGCCAAAAAAATAATATAAACCTCACAATATTACGACTAACAAATATTTATGGCCCAGGAGAAACAATCCAGCGTGCAATCCCTAACTTCATTCTAAACGTACTACATCACAAAGCACCTCTCATCTATGGAAATGGAGAAGAACAACGTGATTTTATGTACATTGAAGACGCAATCAACTTCATTATTGAAACAATAAATCAAAAACAAACTGGAGTATATAACATTGTCCAAGGTCAAAGTATCTCAATAAAAAAACTCGCTGAAAATATATGTACCCATATCGATAAAAACATATTGCCATACTACCAAACCAGCACAAATCCTACAATTGATTATATATTTAACAAAGAAAAGATCAAAACACATTTTACTTATAAACCTGAAACCTCTATTGAAGCTGGCCTAAAAAAAGAGATAGAATGGTTTAAACAACGTACGACTCTTTTTTTTGATCTTGATGGAACACTACTAAACGTGTATCATCGAATATACAAATCACACCAAGATGCACTGCAAAGTATAAATCATCACAGCCCTTACACATTCGAAGAATATATCAAACTAAAAAGACAAAAAATATCTGAAAAAGAAATAACTGCAAAAATACTTACTGGACCAGAATTTGAAGAATACATCAAAAAAAGAAACGAAATCATTGAACAAAAAGAATATTTACAACTAGACACCATAACTAATAAATCATTAAAAAAAATAAAAGAGCTCAAAAAAGACCATTGGCTTATACTCCTCACGAATAGAAAAGAGAAAGAGAACACATTTAAACAACTTGAAAAATTAAACATGACTTCTTTATTTGAAGAAATAATTATCTGCAATGAAACAGAAACAAAATATGACCACATCCAAAAAAGTCCATTTTTCAACAAAAATGCTATGATTATAGGAGATACAGAAGAAGAAATGCTCATCGGTCAAAAATTAAGCATAAAATATATTGCCATCACTTCCGGAATGAGAACAAAAGAACTACTTCAACAATATAATCCCAACCAAGTCATTTCCAAAATAACACAAATCAACATCTAAAATCATCTCCTAAATTTACTATTAATTTCTCCCAGAACCACAGTTAAACAACCTTTATAAACCAAAATTTTCCTCTTTAAAAGTATGATTCCCATCGCCAAACCATTGATAGGCGAAGAAGAAAAACAGGCGGTTTTAGACGTCCTAGCCTCAGGCATGCTCGCCCAAGGCCCGAAAGTCAAAGAATTCGAACAAGCTTTCGCCTTATTCATCGGCGCAAAACACGCCATCGCCACCTCTAATGGCACAACTGCCTTGCACGCCGCCCTTCTCGCCCACAACATCAAACAAGGCGACGAAGTCATCACCTCCCCTTTCTCATTTATCGCCACCGCAAATACAATTCAAATGGCCGGCGCCACACCTGTTTTCGTTGACATTGATTCACAGACATTCAACCTCAACCCAGACAAAATTGAACAAGCCATCACCAAAAACACCAAAGCCATCATGCCTGTCCATCTGTATGGCAACCCCGCAAACATGCAACAAATCCAAGCCATCGCCAAAAAACATAATCTTATCATCATCGAAGACGCCTGTCAAGCCCACGGCGCATCATACCAAATAAATCAACAAATTCAAAAAGTAGGCTCACAACACACCGCCTGCTTTTCATTCTATCCCACCAAAAACATCACCACCGGCGAAGGTGGCATCATCACCACAAACGACGACAATCTCGCAGACAAAATGAGAAAACTCATCGCCCACGGTTCCTCCATTCGTTATTACCATGACCATCTCGGCTACAACTATCGTATGACCGATATCGCCGCCGCAATCGGGATAGAACAACTCAAAAAAATAAACCAATTCAACAACGCCAGAATAAAAAACGCCACCTACTTAACAAAACACCTCTCTCAAATTCCGGGCATCATCCCCCCTACAATCACCGCAGGTCACGTCTTTCATCAATATACCATCCGCATTACAACAGATTTTCCCAAAAACCGCGACGAACTCTCAAAACACCTCACTCAACACAGCATCGGCAACGCTATATTCTATCCCGTACCTATACATAAACAAAACGCCTACTCTGAATATCGCCATCTCTCCTTTCCTATAACTGAAACCATCACCAATGAAGTCCTCTCCCTTCCAATACACCCTTCACTTACAGAACAAGAGTTAGATCACATTACAAAAACAATTAAAGAAATTGGTAACCAACCATGAACACCTCAGCGAACCTCACCTCTCCCAAAAACCAACCACTACGCGTCGCCGTCATTGGCGTCGGCAGTATGGGCCAGAATCATGCACGTATCTATTTTCATTCCGAAAACGCCACTCTCGTCGCCGTCTCAGATAATTACCTTCCTAACGCCGAAAAAATCGGCAAAAAATACAACATCCCTTACTATCAAGACTATAATGAAATGATTGTAAAACAACAAATCGATGCCATTTCCATTGCTGTTCCCACAAGCTTACATAAAGAAGTCGCCCTCGCTTGCATAAAAAAACAAAAGCATATTCTCCTCGAAAAACCCATCGCCTCAACTGAACAAGAAGCAGAAGAAATCATAAGCGCCGCAAAAGAACACACCATCACATTAATGATTGGTCACATCGAACGTTTTAACACCGCCATCACCGCACTAAAAGAACGGTTAAAAGAAAACCATCTCGGCGAAATTTACAAAATAAATGTTGAACGTGTCGGCCCATTTCCGACAAGAATTACCGACGTCGGCGTCATCATCGACCTCTCTGTTCATGATATCGACATCATCAATTATCTTCTAGAATCAGAACCACAACAACTCTACGCTCAAACCCAGCAAAAACTCCACCCCACTCATGAAGATTCAGTTACAAGCCTTATCACCTACCAAAACGGTGTCCACGCTATTCTTAATATCAACTATCTCTCCCCAACCAAAATTCGTCAATTACAAATCTTTGGCAAAAAAGGCATGTTCCATGTAAATTATCTCGACCAAGAATTATTTTTCTACCAAAATAATTCATTTACCTCTGATAATTGGGAAAGTGTAACAGAAGGCGAGATGAAAAAAATTATCGTTCAAAAAAAAGAACCATTGCAACTAGAAATAGACCATTTTATCACCTGCATTCAAGAAAACAAAACACCCCTCGTTACCGGAAAAGACGGCCTCAAAAGCTTACAAATCGCCAATAACCTTTTAAAATCAGCCCAAGAAAACATAATTATCCATCTACAATGAAACAAGAAACCCCTCCCTCAAAACCAACAGGACCAAAAATAGTCATTTCAATCCCAGCATATAACGAAGAAAAAACTCTTCCCTCCGTTCTCGAAGAAATCAAACAAGTCATGAATAAACAGAGCTATAATTACCAAATTCTTGTTCTCAACGACGGCTCAAAAGATAAAACCATTGAAATCGCAACAAAACACGGCGCTCTCGTCATCTCAAACAAACGCAACATGGGTCTAGCCCAAACCTTCCGTAATGAAATGAAAGAATGCCTCAACCTTCACGCTGATATCGTTGTCCACACTGACGCCGACGGCCAATACCACCCCCAACACATTCCTCAACTAATTGAAATGGTTCGCTCAGGGTACGACCTCGTGCTCGGTTCCAGATTCAAAGGAAAAATTGAAAAAATGCCGCTATCGAAACGTTTTGGCAACATCCTATTTTCAAAAGTATTAACCTCATTAACCAAAGTGAAAATTACTGACTCAACCACCGGCTTTCGTGCATTTACCGCTGAAGTAGCTCGAGACATTAATTACATCAATACATTCACCTACACCCAAGAACAAATTATCAAAGCCGCAAAACAAGGCTTTAGAATAACTGAAATTCCAATTTATGCTCGCCAAACCCGTGAAAGTAGATTATTCAAAAACCCTTTACAATACGCTATAAGAGCATGGATCAACATCTTTCGTATCTACCGTGATTACGAACCACTTACATTTTTTGGTAGGATTGGTATGGTCGGATTTGGATTGGGATTTCTCATTGGCCTACACTTTGTGTACATTCATTTTACCAGTGGAATTAAAGGCCATATTGGCTTGCTTTTTCTTATGATGATACTATTAGTATTCGGCTTACAAACTATCCTCTTTGGCTTTCTCGCTGACATGCTAAAGAAATAACACACTTCCACAACCCTTTTAAACCAATTTTAAAGTTAAATCAATGAATTATTAAGAACAGAATTAAAAAGAGAGTTGCAGCAAAAAATGGTGGAACATGATTGAAAATAACGAAAAAAAAGTAAAAATTATCGTCACCATCGGCCCCTCTACCTGGGACGAAAATTCACTTCTAAAAATCAAAGATAAAGGTGTAAACTTTGTGCGCGTAAATATGTCGCATTCCAGCCTTGAAGACCTAAAATATAGCATTCACCTCGCCAAAAAAGTAGGCATTCCTTTTGTCATCGACACCGAAGGCTCCCAAGTTCGTACTGGTAACCTGCAAAATTCTACTATCTCGCTTGAAGACAACGATGAGATTAAAATTCACAGTACAAAAATAACTGGTGATCAACAAAACATAAACCTAACCCCTCTCTCCATCATCCCTCAGTTAGAAATCGGCGACTTAATCCATATCGACTTTGACACCGTAATCTTAAGAGTCTCTGACATCGGCACCCTTAATCAAGGGTTTGTCACCGCAAAAGCAATCACCGGCGGAACCCTTGGAAAAAATAAAGCCGTGATTATCGACCCCGTTTCCAATCGTAAACTCACTCTGCCAACTCTTTCAGAAAAAGACTACGAATCTATTCGTATCGGCATCCAAGAAGGCGTATATTTCATCGCCGCCTCGTTCATGCGCTCCGGTCAAGCCGTCGATGAAGTACGCCGCGCCACCCAAAACACCATGAAAATCATCTCAAAGATAGAATGTATTGATGGCCTTGAAAACCTCAACGATATCATTCGTAAATCAGATTATCTTTTAATCGATCGTGGCGACTTAAGCAAAGAAATACCTATTGAAAAAATCCCTCTCACTCAAAAAATAATCATCAATAAAGCAAAAAGATATGGTGTTGGTGTTTTTGTTGCCACAAATCTTCTTGAAACCATGATCACCCAAAAAAAACCAACTCGAGCCGAAGTCCACGATGTTATTAACACTATCGTTGATGGTGCCCAAGGTCTTGCCCTTGCTGCCGAAACCGCCATAGGAAAATACCCCATGGAATGTATTAATATGCTCAACAAACTCATCAAACACGCCCAAATAGTAAATGTAGAAGAATTTCAAGATAAAGAAAATAAATTTGTAGAAACCCTTGAAAAGAAAAATTACCTCCTTGACTTTAATATCTTTTCCTCATTAATCGCTCCACACGGAGGTAAACTTATTGATAGAATCGCCAAAGAACCAATTTCTCAAAAATATCTCTCTTCTCTCCCCTGCTTACAATTAAATGAAAACCACCAACGTGACGTTGAACAAATTGCCATAGGTTCATATAGCCCACTAGAAGGCTTTATGGGAAAAGAAGATTTTGAATCTGTACTTGATAGAATGCGTCTTGCCAATGGTCTGGTCTGGCCCATCCCAATTGTATTAGATGTCACTGAAGAAAAAGCATCAGAACTTCATATTGGAGAAGAAATCACCTTATTAAATGAAAAAAATGAACCATTTGCCCTGCTCAAATTAACTGAAAAATATCCCTATAACAAAAAAGAAACACTTCAAAAACTCTACGGCACAGACGACCCCTCTCACCCCGGAATAAAAATAAGTCAAAACATGTTGCCGATTCTTCTTGCAGGACCAATCACTTTAATCAAACGCCTGCCAAACGAATACAAAGAATACGAATTAACCCCAAAACAAACCCGCCGTCTATTTGAAGAACGCGGATGGGCCAAAGTCGTCGGCTTCCATACAAGAAATGTAATACATCGCAGCCACGAATGGATCCAACTTCAAGCAATGGAACAAGAACATTGTGATGGCCTATTTGTTCATCCTATTGTGGGAAAGAAAAAAGAAGGAGATTTTAACGCAAAATATATTATTAAAGCATACGAATTAATGGTCAAAGAAATATATCCTAAAAATAAAGTAATATTTGCCACTTTTTCTTCCTACTCTCGCTACGCTGGCCCTCGTGAAGCCCTCTTCACTGCTCTATGCCGCCAAAATTTTGGCTGCAGCCATTTCATTGTCGGAAGAGATCACACAGGCGTAGGGAACTTCTACCATCCAAAATCATCCCATAACATCTTCGATCGCTTCCCAGATCTCGGGATAATCCCAATCCGCTTTGATCATATATTCTATTCCAAAAGTCAACAAAAATACATCCATGAACAAAACACCCTAAATCATCCTGAAGAAGATAAACTTCAAATTAGCGGCACACAAGCACGAAGAATGTTCGAACAACAAACCTCGCCGCCAGAATGGTTCATGCGCCCAGAAATTAGCAGATTAATACTAGATGCCAAAAAAAATGGAGAAGAGATATTTATTAAAGAATAAGAAAAGATATGATACTTTAGATATAATAAATAGAGATAATTTAAAAAATGGATACAACACAAATTCTCGGCTGGACTGCCACATTTCTCTTTTCCGTAATGATTATCCCTCAGATGATTAAAACCATAAAGACAAAAGACACACGCGGTGTAAGCTTATTACTTTTTATCATCTTTCTGATTGCCAATACAATTGCATTGGTATATGCGTTTCGTATTTCTCAAACACCACTCATAATAAAATACATCATTGCCCTAATCACAACTTCAATCTACATTATATTATATACAGTATACGCTCACCGAAAAAAAAGAGAAGAGAACAAAAATGGACCTGGATAACACATCAACAGTCATTTGGTTCACAGGATTATCCGGTTCTGGAAAAAGCGCCCTCGCTTTAGAATTAAAAAAATATCTCGAACAGAAAAGCAAGACCGTCGCCATTCTCGATGGAGACATTATTCGTAGCAAATTAACCAAACACCTCAGGTTTAGCCGGGAAGATATTAAAGAAAACAATAAACAAATAGCAACAGTCGCAAATGAGATGAAAAAAGAGTACCAATTCATTTTAATCCCTGTTATCGCACCATATCGTGAAGATCGTGAAATAAATCGAAAAATAATTGGAAAAGAATATATTGAGATATTTGTCAACTGCCCTATCCAAAAATGTATAGAACGAGATGTTAAAGGACTATACCAAAAAGCATTAAAAGGAGAGATAGAAAATTTCATAGGGATTAGTAAAAATAACCCTTACGAACCACCCCTCAATCCTGAAATAACCATAAACACAAACACAGAGAACATAACTAAAAGTGTAGAAAAGATTATTTATTTTCTTGATCAAGACGCCATAAAATAATCCCCTGTGTCCAAATTTTACGTATAAATTCAATCCCGAAAAATACTAAATAAAACCAAAGGACATATTGAGATAAATCTATTACAACCCCAACAAAAAGAAAGTTAAATAAATGCTCCACACGAAGAAAATCAAAAATGAATTGACGCATTTTAGAATTAGTAAATCTGGGTACTGATTTAAGAAAAACATCAGATACCTGAGAACGCTCAGATTCAGATTTATACCATGCCGGATTAACACTTAACGCTTTATTTGCCAGAAAGAAAAAAGTAATACCCCCTCCCACAAAAATATAGTTAATATCATTAAAACGAATATACATTCCTATCCCCAGTAATAAGAATAACATACTATTATTCAAAAAATGCCCCATGCGATCAAGATACTTAGGAAACAAAGGTTTTATCTGTTCTTTCCTAGTTATTTGATAATATCTTGCCAGTTTCCCATCCGAAAGATCGATTATAAATAGAAATTGAAAGAGAACAACCGTAAAAATAAACCAAGCATGAGTGGCTTTTAAAAAAAGAAAAGGGGTTAAAAATTGAATAATCACCCAAAAAAAAGTAAGTTGTGTAGGAGTTGCATGGAAAAATATCGACAGCTGAACGATATAATTAGCAAAATAATCTAAAATATGTTCATAGCCCCATCGTTTAGTTTCAGATAAATTTCTTATTTCTGTTATACGAGGGATATGATTCATTGTTATATTTTAAATAGATCATTTTGATCTTATTATTACATCAATTATTGAGAAGTGTTTTAAAAACCTTGTGGAATAAAAAATACTCTTTT
>CAYSCV010000018.1:0-18543 GCA_964429715.1 uncultured Methanosarcinales archaeon | reverse complement strand
AAGAGAGTGCGTCAGCATTTCTTAGTCCGTTCCGTTTGTCGATTTAACGAAGGCACCTATCTTTTATGATTTTCGGGAATAGCGAAGCGTATGAACCTACTAGGCAGTAAGAAAATTTTGGCTAACAGTGTCTAGGCGAAGGTTAGACACTGTTGGGGACGAATGTGTCCAGTGGCAAGAAGTCGTATAACACCAAAATTTCTACCTTTTAGCCCTTTCTCCAGAGCCACTCCCCACACTGGTCAGCTGCGGATAGGATTTATATAGCAAAACACTCCGGTAAGTATACCAAATGACATTTAAAATCCTAATCGAAGAAATGAAATTGAAGAATTTTTCCCCAAAAACGATAGATATCTATCTTTATTACAATCAGGAATTTTTAAAGTATTGTCACAAAAGCCCCCGGGAAGTGTCTCACTTGGATATTAGAGAATATCTCCTCCATTGCATTGAAAAAAGATATTCCAGTTCCACCATCAATCTTGCTCATAATGCGTTAGCATTTTATTACGGCAGAATCCTACGCAAACGAGTGGGAGATATCCCCTATCAAAAACGAGAACAACGAATACGAGTATTTGCATCCTCAGAAGAAATTGAGAACATGATTACAGCCATAGATAACCCCAAACATAAACTCCTCATCTCTCTACTCTATGCCAGTGGCGTACGAGTATCAGAATTGGTAACCCTCAAAATCGAAGATGTAGACCTGAAAAGAAGATTGTTAAAAGTCCGCCAAGGTAAAGGAAATAAAGATCGATACACAATTCTATCACTAAAAGTAACAGCGCAAATACAGCACTATCTTCAAACACGACACATTCAGAACAATTATCTATTCGCATTTCGAGATGGCCATATTACTCCAAGAACGGTGGAAGAAGTACTCAAACAGGCTTGCAAAAAAGCAAGTATCAAACTCCCATTAACACCCCATTCCTTACGCCACAGCTTCGCCACCCATCACATGGAACAAGGTACAAAAACAGAATACATCCAACAAATGCTTGGCCATAAAGACATTCGCACAACAAGAATCTACGAACACATCTCAACCAAACATCTGGAAAATATTAAAAGCCCACATGACCTCTAACTTATCTCTCCACTAACAACTCCACCACATTTTGATCTGGATCAACAAACGTTGTAATCGTTCCATAACTCTTCTCAATCATTCGCTGTCCAATTACAACTCCTTTACTCTCTAACCTCTGTGTAATCTGCTCAAGCTCCTCAACCGAATTAACCCGCAATTGCACAAGCACCGGATTCTCTTTGTTATACGCAAACGTATACCCCTTTCGATTTTCCTGCGGTTCAACCGCAAGCATCGTCTCTCCCGTTTCAAATCCAAACCAATTTGATGTATTTTTATCACCTGGCACAAGTCCCACCACATCCCGATAAAACGACACTAATCTTTTAAAATCAGGAGTATACACATTAACATAACTCACTTCTAACTTCTTTGATTCCTTTTTAACGGCATCATCAACCATCGCCCCCGCAACCAGTAACGGAAACGCAATCGTCGCATCACAATACACTTTCACATGCAATGCTTCAGGCCTAACTTTCCCCCACGTGATTGCTTCCTCAACCCGAGCACCCGAATCCGAGCCATCAAACTCCTGTGCCGTATTCAGGTACACTACATAATCAAACCCCTCGCGAAATATATTCGCATTAAGTGCAAAATGCTTGCTAATCCCTCCACCTAAAATAATCCCACCTGTCTTAGAAGCATTCAGCGTCAGATCTACAATCGCTTTAATTTCCCCTGCCACATCCACATAAAAATCAGGATGCGATTGCTTGAAAAAGAAAATCATATCCCCAAACGACCCATCAATTAACCCTGGGCAAAATACTGGGACATCATTCTTCGCCGCCCAATACAACACCGACCGCTCATCATTAATTTTTAACCCAATCTCCCGAATTAACTCATGCGGTGTAAAAATCTTTTCCTCTTTCTTCTGTCTTGCATAAATCTCACTCAAAAACTCCTGCATAAACTTATCAAAATATGCAAATCGATCATTAGGTACAAACACATTGCCTATCCTATTTATCCCATGCTCAAATAACATCCTACCCGACGCCTCAAACTGCCCCAGCACAAACGGCTTTAAACACTTGATAATATCCTCCTCAATCCCTCCTGCCGACGTCACAAGCACCTGCACTTTCTTATGCTTCACCAAATACTTAATAATCTCTCTATTCCCAGAAGAAATCATATTCGATGTATACGCTAAAAATATCATCGCTTTCTCTCGCTGCATTACGCGAACAATATCCATCGCTTGCGCTAAGTTCGTTCCCTGAAACCCCATGCGACTATACGCCTGCAAAAAAGATTGAAAATCAAGTCCCTTCTCAAAATCATACCCCTCAATAATCGGATAGCCCTCAAGCGTCATCGTTTCCTTTGGCATATATTGCGCATGCTTCTCTTTCAAATTATGTTCTGTAAATTTCATGGTATGATATCCTCGTCAGTTTAATTTCAAATTAACACTTCTTAAACCAAAAACACTCTTAATTAATATAATAATATATCTATCTCTAACAAAATCTCAGAAATCTTAACTTCCACTCATGCGCACGCTATCAACTCTATTCATGAAATATCACGCATCTCCATCATCATTTTATCCTGCTGTTCCATATATGACTCATAATGGTCTCGACACACAAATCGTCCGCCCCACTTTTTCGCCGCAGGTTTCGAACAGCGTGGCTCTTCACATTCTTCTGGAACATCTTGTAATACCATAAACTACTAAATAGGTACGATTCTATATAAATATTCCCCCCCTAAATCATAAATCTTAAATAATCCTCCTCCAAAAATTGTTTCATGACACAAACAACCATAACACTACCAAATACAACAACAGCAAAAAAACCAACCATACAACCAGAACAAATAAGATATGATGCTATTTATCTTGGCCTAGTTCCAAAAATAGTTGACAAGCATCCCGAAATATTTGACTGCCGACCACCATTAGATGACAAACCCTACTGGCGCCGCGCAAACGTCGAAGTGCAAGGCTTCTTTCGCACACTTCCGCAAGAATACGTCGGTACTACTTCAGAAAAACGCATCGAAGAAGAAAAAGCCGCTTTATTCACCTGCGAAAACTCGCCATATAACATTCGTCTCGGCTTTCACCCAGGCTATACGCTTCTAAGCATTCCTCCTGATGACAAAAGAAATATATTCACTGGAGAAGATTGTATATCTGTACCTCTTTTTGATCTTTATTTCACACCAAAAGATAAACAAAGCACCAGAACAATTCTCGAAGCTGCCCTTGAACGATTTTATCTTTACCAAGAAGACATCGAAGACGGCACATTACGCGTCTGTGGATTAAAAGATCAAGAACGAGTTACTCAAGACCTTAATCTCTTACGAGAATACTTACCCCAAGGCACAACCATTGAAGCCCGCTGTGACTTCGGGGCAGGAAACGGACAAGCGACATATAGGTTGTAATTTTTTTTAACTATTTTTCTGCTCAACGCCGCTCTTATCGACCTCGTTGGCGGTATCATTGACATCATCTTCTGCGCACTTCTCTCTCATCTTCCTCTTGAGCGTAAAATCTCAAACCACAGTAATGAAATTTCATCTCACAAATGGAGTAATTTCTTAGAAACATTTATAAATGTTTAACTATTTTAAACAACTGTATAAATAATGAAAACAATACTCAAAACCGGCTACGAAAAAATATTCCACCTATTCTATAGTGAAAAATCTGCTAAAATTCATCTCCGCGATATCGCAAGGAAAACAAAACTCAATGAGAATAGCGCCTCACGTTTTCTCAAAGATTTAGAACAAAATCACATTCTAAAATCAAGAAAAGACGGCAATCTCAAAAAATATGAAATTCAAAAAAACAATCAAGTATACACTCTATTTACTTTTTTTGATATCGCCAAATTAGATAATCTTCCTCATGTAAGAAGAAATGCTCTCGCATATTTTCTAGATCAAATCCCTCAAAAACCCTTCATCGTTTTTCTATTTGGTTCCACCGCTAAAAATACCTCTACCTCTCAATCCGATATTGATATATTATTAATTGTCAATAAAAAGATACCAACTAAAGAGGCAGAGAACTACGTTGATGCCCAAACCGGAATAAGAATAAGTTGTCTTCAAATTACAATAAACGAATGGAAAAAAGAATTAAAATTAAAAGAAGATTATGTGATTCAAGCAGCCATCAACACCGGCTACCCTCTTACTAATCATATCGAATACTACCGTATGCTCTACAGTTAAAATACCATGAAAGAATATGATTTAAATAAATTGCTTATTGACAAAGCATATCTTCAATATAAGATAGATGAATTTCTCAGACAAGAAGTGATTAAGCCGCAACCCGTTGTTCTTGACGAAATCAAAGGTCATATTGCCAAAGCCGAACATAATCTTATTTTTGTGAGGGACAATCTCAAATTAGGCCATTTTGATTGGTGTATTAGTGGCTGTTATTATGCTTCTTACCATATAGTCCTCGCTTTGATCATGACTAAAAAATATACTTCTAAAAGTCATTTAGCCACTTTATGCATTCTCATCAAAGAATTCTATAAAAAAGGTATTAATATTGAGGATGTTCAAATGATCGATTCTTTATTTATCGATTATCAAGATTTAACATTTTATGTTGAATCAAAAAATAAGCGAGAAGACGCAACATACTCTAGCCATAGAATTTATGATAAAAATACTGTAGAAAACCTAAGGCTAAAAGCAGTACTGTTCATAGACAAAATAAAACAGATAATTGAACATGAAACACATTAAAACCATCGAAGAAGACCTTCGCTTAATCAAAGAATCAGAACTGCTCAACCATAAAAAACCCTCCCCCCTCTCTTCATTTGCCACCAAACTTTTCTTCGCCTTTGGAGGGCTGCTCACCCTGTTATTACTCGCCTCTTTCATCTTCCTCTCTTACCCAATTGATCACATCATCGCTGGAAAACTAGAATCCCACACGCCCATCGCCAACACCATTCTTATCGGCAACCTTACCCTCATCTTCGAACAAAACACAGACCAACAACTCCAAACTCTTTACCTAAACCAGCAAAAAGTCGAATTTAGTGTCTGTTTACTTGGAACAAAAGACCTCAATACCTACCACCTAACCTCCCTCTATACACCCAAAATGTATAAGCAAACTTTTAACCACGTCATTTTCGAACCGTGCAATAAAGACACCCTCATCATGCTCCATTCTCACCCCTACAAAAGCTGTTTAGCATCAGATACAGATATAAATACACTCAAACAAACAAAACAAACCAACCCCGACATCCTCATGGTTGTCATGTGCGAACCGCAGAGATATTCAGTGTATTCTTAAAATATTATCTCACTGTTTTCTCATAATAAATCGCTATCCTCTTGTGGGAAGACACCCCTCAAGCCATCGTCATCGATCATCCCGACGTCGCCAATATCTTTGAAGACTACTTCTCATTCATGTGGAAACATACAAAGTAAAAAAACCATCCTCAATATTTATATAATACAACACATATTCAGTAACTATGGCAAGACCAATTCAACCAACTCCCATCCTCGAAGGCGAGGACGCAAAAAGATTACTCCAAGACATCGCAAACGTAAAATATAGCTCTAAAAAGCAAAAGTTCTTAGATGAATGTCGAGAAGTGTATAAAAAAACAATAAAGTGATGGTCTGTGATAGATTTTTCTCAAGTAAAAGTATTTCGTTTATCTAAGATATATGATCTATCTAAATTTGATTGCGGAGATAAAGACATAAATGAATTTCTAAAACAAGATGCACTTCTCTACCAAGAAAAGAAACTATCCACAACAATTCTTTTTACGTTTAACGATCAAGTGATTGGTTTTTTTTCTACAGCTGCTGATTCAATCAAGTTAAAACTAACTGAGAAAGAAGAACATGATATAATTCATAAACCTCTTTCTGAATTTCCCGCAATGAAAATATCAAGGATAGGAAGAGATATAAATTATAGAAACAAAAAAATTGGAGAAATAATCTTAAGATGGGCAATTGGCTACATCTTAAAGTGTTCGGAGATGACCGCAGTTCGTTTCGTAACTGTCGATGCCTATCCTAATAGAGTGGAATGGTACAAAATGTTTGGTTTTATTCCTAATTTAGATGAGAGATATACCAAAAAAGACCATCACGTAAGCATGCGTTATGATTTATTAAATAAAGAGGTAATCTAACCTATGACAACAATGCACCTCATCGACGACCACTGCCATCTCACTCACGCTCTCTACAAAGACGACCTCAACGACGTACTCGCAAGAGCCAAAGCCGCAGGCATCAAACGCATCCTCGTTTCCGGCGTCAATCCACCTTCCAATCGCGAAGTCCTCAAACTAGTCAAACAACATCCTGAAATCCTAAGAGCATCATTAGGCATCTATCCCATCGACGCCTTAGGCTTAGCAGAGGGCGACTCTGGCCTCCCGATTCAAAAAACACCAATAGATATAGACGCAGAACTTCACTTCATCAACCAACACAAAGACCAAATCACTGCCATTGGCGAAATTGGTATGGACTTCCATTGGGCAGATAAAGAAACAACCTCCCAACAACAAGCTGACAACTTTAGAAAAATCATCCGCTTCGCAAAGCAAATTAATAAACCCATCGTCATCCACTCCCGAAAAGCCGAAGCCGAATGCATCCAAATCTTGGCCGAAGAAATACCAAATAAAGAAATCCCTATCATCCAACACTGCTTCTCCGGCAAAAAAGCATTAATAACCAAAGCAACCAACCTCGGCCACTACTTCTCCATTCCAACCAACTTAATCAAATCCGACCAATTCCAAACCTTAATCAAAATGGTTCCTCTCACACAAATCACCACCGAAACCGACGGCCCCTGGCTCTCCCCATATAAAGACCAAAAAAACGAACCTGCTTTTGTTGCAGATGCCCTAAAAAAGATTGCTGAAATAAAACAGTTATCCGAAACGGCCGTCGCACAACAGATTTGGGAGAATTATTGTACGGTGTATGGGGAGAAATAAAAAAAGGAAAAGAAAGAACAAATAATTTCAATTAACGAATCTTATCCTTTCTTCATTTGAAAAAAAAATAAACCATCATATTCAATTATTCTATGAACCACATCTTCAAAACCTCAGCAAAGGCTTATTAACCAACATTTGTAATGGCCCTGTATTATCCGGAAAAATAGCATTGCCATGAAACGCCAAACTTTCAAAGAATGTATTGAAAAAGAACAACTCCTGGAAACATTACAAAATCACAAAAACCCCTCCAAAGCCATCCTCCTCTCCAGCTTCTTCAAAACCGCTCCCGGCCAATACGGTCACGGCGACATCTTTCTTGGTATAACAGTTCCGCAGCAACGTATCATCGCTAAACAATATCTCAACCTCTCCCTCCCCGAACTAGAGTCAATTCTTCACAGTAACATCCACGAACAACGTCTCACTTCATTAATCATCTTAACTGAACAATACAACCAAGCTATAAAAGTAAATAACCTAAATCTCCAACAATCAATCTATCACTTCTACCTCAACAATACAGAATGGATAAATAATTGGGATTTAGTCGACCTATCCGCACCTAATATCGTCGGCAATTATTTACTTGATAAAGATCGAAAAGTATTATATCAATTAGCAAAATCATCTCACCTTTGGGAGAAACGTATTTCAATTGTCTCCACGTTTACATTCATTCGCAACCATCAATTCCAAGATACATTTAATATTTCAAAGATTCTTCTTAATGACCCTCACGACTTAATTCATAAAGCCATTGGCTGGATGTTACGAGAAGTAGGAAAGAAAGATCAACCTCTCTTAGAAAAATTCCTCAAACAACACCTCAGGCAGCTGCCAAGAACAACTTTAAGATATGCCATAGAAAAATTCCCTGAAAAGAAAAGGAAAGAATATTTAAAGAAATAATCACTTCATTCTTTCACTTTCTCCCGCTCTTCCCATCCTTCTCTCATCTTATCTTTAATCTTTTGTACTGAATTTGTAAAATGAACTAAGCCTCTTAATTTTCTTATTTCTTTCATCAGTATTAGATACTCACACCAGTTAATATTCTTTTCTACAAAACCATTATAAATCCCCCACAAAAACACATCCCATGTTCAAACCTCAACCATTTTTGTATTATATCATCCACACATTTGAAGGCTACATCGCAAAATTCGAACCAGATGACGGCCTGTATGTCCAAGAAAAGATTGCCAAACAACAAAAAGACACCATCATATACCAAGGCAAACTCGCCGACCCCTCCCTTGCAACCATTGTGCTCCAAGAAGTACAGTGCGTAAACCTTGGACAACCATTTTATCCTCAACTACTAGAAAGTCGTCTTCGTGAAATATACTAACCTCACTGCGCTTTCCGGAACAGTTTCTTATAATTAAATCTTCCTAATACATAATCTGGCTTATATAAAAGATACGCAATTGTTTCTTTCAAAGAATAAGCATCTTTATAATCGACTATTGCTTTAATCTGCTCCTGTGTAAACTCAAAATCAGCAAAAAACAATCTGCAGTATTCAAATTCATTTTGTTTCAATTTTTCATATGTCTTAAAACGATGATGTAATTTTGCATCATATTTTCGAATCACCCCTTGAAATAACCACAATGGATGTTTTTCAGTCCGATTAATTTCTGTCACCTCTAACATTCCATTTCGTTCCAAAGAAAATTTCTGAAACGCTAACTGTATCATCGATATTATTTCCGTAATCCCTTTTTCCATAGTCCAGCGACAGATATACAAAAACGCATCATACGTTGCTTTCCCGCACTTCTTAAGCAATTTCTCTAACGGCTCATGTTCACAAAAAATCTTTTTTCCATTTTTTTCAATAAGATATAACTTCGCATTATTTATAATAAACAAATTTTTAAAACACTGAAACAATCGCTGTTGCTCCGTAAAATTTTCAATTGACCAGATATTATGTGTTCTATCTGCCAACTTTACAAGCATTGCTTTCTCTCGTATATTCTCATCCTGACACTGAAAGATCCCAATAATTGACTTATAATAAAAATCTCGCTTATGCCTGGTTAATAATTTTGTGATTGTAATAATTTCTTGTACGACTCTCAATTTTATTTTCTCTCGTGCCGCAACTACACCCATTTTCACTAATAACTCATTTAACACCACTTTTTCATATTCATCCAATTCTTTAACTCCTTGTTCATTCTCACTAATCTTCTTCTCCTCTTTATACAAATCAACTCTTTCTTCTACATAATCATGAATTAATCCTGCACACAATGTCACAACATCATTCACGCCCGCTTTCTTCAGATTCATCACCACATTCAATGGATGGATGAACGGTTTCTCCCCATTGCGTCGCAGAGGCATTTTTGCATACAACTCTTTAGTTATATCATACAAATAACTAAACAGCACATACTGTGAATGATGTACAGAAACAAACTCCTCCGCTGGAACGATTTTCTTTAACGGCTTCCAATGCTCTATCTCTTTAAAAAGTTTATATTCTTTAGAAAATTGATTACGTTCTGCCATACTTCACTCACACTCTATCCCCATTTATCATATATTACAACTCCTCAAATAAAATCAAAGTATTCATCAACCTCTCGCTCTTCAATTTCTTCACCATCATCTTCAAAAAAAGAGCCAACTTCCTGTATAAATTCCATATTTCACACCTCTTTTTTTAACCTAACCTATCCTAGAAAGAAAAATAAGTATATATAGTTAACGTATAAATCTATTAAAAATCGATTACATAGTGCCTTCAGTATAAACCCACCGTTTAGAAAATAGTAACCTAATCCTTCAACGCCTGAAACGCCAAAATATCTTCCGTACTTAACTTCTTTCCTTTTCGTAACTTTTCCTGTACTTCAGCTGTTCGTTCTTTAGCTTTCTGTGTATAACTGCGCGTATCATCTTCCTGAAATAACTTTCCTAGTTCATCTACTCGTGCTGTAAGCTCATCCAACTTCTTCTTCATTTCCTCAATCTTCACTTTCTGTTCTCTTCCTTTTTCATCTAATGGCTTTTGCTGATCTCGTAACTTCTTAATCTCCTCAACAAATACCGTTAATTGTTCATGTCGTTGCTGTGATTGCTGTGCTTTATCTTGAATCGAACGATGAGCATCCTGGGCTTCTCGTCGAGCTTGAGAAAAATCTGCTGTAACTGTATTCACTTCTTTCCACACATCCCCTAACGCACTTAACTCTTTATAACGTACTCTCATCCCTTTAACCATCTTTGTTAACTGCTGTTCTTTTGTAAACGGCATAACCTCCGTTTCAATTTTTCGCTCTAACGCTTCAATTTGATGTTTCAATCTGCCTGGTGACTCTGTCCCTTCCATTTTTTCTTGTAATTGCTTTTTCTTCTCATCCACATCTTTTTTAACTGTTGATTTTTCTTGCACTTGAGAATTTAACTGATCTCGTTGTTCTTTTAACTTCTTCACTTCACCAGTAATAGAATCACGTTCACTTTTAATCTTTGTAATCTGCCCCGCTCTCGCTTTTATCGTATCACGTACTTTACGCAACTCTGCAAACGTTGCCTCTTTCTGTTGAAACAACTCTCGTAACTGCTGACGTAAAGAAGACACTTCTCTTTTTTTCTGCGTATATTCCTGACGCAATTCATTTATATTCTGCGAAGATTCATCCATGCTCTGTCACTGTATCTAATTATATTATAATAATAAATTGAAAAATAAAAATAATGTTCCCAACGCGTTTATCCAAACAATGCGCCTAAACCTGCTGCTGCCGCGTCTTCAGACTTCTTAGCTTCTTCTTTCGCTTTTCCTTCGTCTTTCTTCGGTGCTGCTGCCGCTGCTGGTGCTGCTGCCACTGCTACTGGTGCTGCCATTGCTGCTTTCTTAATCGCTTCTACAATGTCTACTCCTTGCAATGCTGCAACTAATGCTTTCACGCGAGCATCTTCAACTGCAACTCCTGCTGCGGTAAGTACTGCTTTCACATGCGCTTCCGTAATTTCTTTTCCTGCTTTATGTAATAACATAGCAGCGTAGATGTATTCCATGGTATTTTCCTCCTTAATATTATTCTAGTTTTTATTATTTTTTTTTTAAAATTACAGATTAGCTTCTTCTTTGACAGACAACGCTTCTCGTTCTGAACGTGCTAACAATTCATCTTTTGTCTCTTCAGTGATGTATGCTGCATCCATAGCCACAGCTTTGGCTTCTCGGAATGCTTTCTGTAATAGTACGTCTGCTGTATCTTTGCACGCATAAGCCATCTCCACAGCTAAATTCATTGCCCACTGTGCCGCTTGCGTTAGATTTCGCGCAAACTCTGCTTCATCAATATGTAAATGTCTTGAATCAAAAATAAACCCATCTTCCCAGACGGCAACTAAATCTAACCCAATCTCCATTGGTTTAATATCTAAACGTTTTAACACTTCCGCAAGTTTAGCTGAAATCACTTGGCCTTCTTTTGCCACCGTCGTATCATTCATGATTGCTAACTTTCCTGCTTCTACTTTCGTCTTGATACCAACTGCTGCTAATTCTGAAATGATTGGTCCAGGTGCAAAACTCGTAGGTCCTGCTTTAACAATAATATCTCGTGGTGCAACTTGCCCACCTTTAGCTGGCGCTTCCGACTTATTCTTTTGAATCGTTGCATATAACGAAAACGGATTATCCTTACTTAAGATAATTGCCGGCATACCTTTGATTCTTTCCCGCAATTGTTGGATGTTCTTTTTATTTGATTCATCTAACGCTCGTTGCAATAACCTCTTTCGCGCCATGCGAATCTTCACGCCACGCTTCGCAAGCATTGAACGCATCACTTGATATTGCTGAGCTGGTAACCGTTCTAAATTAACCACGCCAACGATAGGATACTCTTTAATCTCCGCCGAAAGCTGCTGGACTAACTTCTTTTTTGCGTCACTGACCATGGTTAGATCCTCACCGGCTTGCTCATTGTTAACTTGAGCTGCACATTTTTGATATTCTGCGCCTCACTTGGTAATTGCTTCACTGCCGTTTGATAAACAGTTAAAATATTATCAATAATTTCTTCATCAGATTGGCTATCTTTACCAATCATACATTGTAAGTTCATCCCTTTCTTTGCCACAAGTCGAACCGATAAATTTAATCTCTTTACTAATTGTTCCATGTTCGCATTCGGTGGTACAACACATCCTAACTTTGGATTTGGCATCTTTCCTTTCGTACCTAATATTTTACCAAACGCCGCTGCCACTTTTGCCATTAATGTAGACTGCGCCACAAAATAATCATATTCCTCTGCTAACTTCTTGGACAATTTTTTATCCAGTGCATACTTTTGAAAATCCGTTTCTCGAATCACTAAATCACAACACTTCACTGCCGAATCATATAACTGCTGATCGACAAACGCCGCAATTTTTAATTTAGTACCCTTTGGGTAATGCAACGTTGCAAAGAAATCTAATGGTGTTTGCTTAATCACTAAATTCTTCAGATTAAGTATTAAATCATACGACTGAGAAAAATTTCTCTTGGGATTCTTTTTCAATTCTTCAACTGCTTTTTGCACTTCTGCTTTATCCATAATAGCCTCCTACAGCGCTGTGTAATCACAGATGTAGTATTATCGGTTATATCTACAAACTTCCACCTATTTATAAAGATTACGGTGTTGGATTTTTACTTTCCTCTGCAAAGATATGATACCGAATTTTTTGGTAGTTTTTCCGCTTGATAATTCAATTTGTAGTGTCCATGTCTTTGTTTCTCTACATTTGCTTTTCCCATACTACACCTTGAGGAGTTAGAAAAAGGGATTCCTCTAAACATATTAAAAAGTAAGTTTAATTTCAACTCTCCACAAAGTTATATCTATACAGATACTTTTCCAGAATTAGTAAAATATGTTAATAGTTGTAAAATGAGAAGGTTGTACTAAAATGACAGGTAATATTTTTTTGAAAAATGTATATGAACGCCCATTTAATGCAATCAAAAAAGGTCAGAAAAACATTGAGATTCGAGCTAACAACAATATTTTTTCCAGAAACTCTATTAATCTTATTGAAGAAGGAGATTTCATTATTTTTAACAAAAAAGGAAGTGATGAAAAGTTGAAATGTACTGTTGAAAGAAAGACACTTTATAGAAGTGTAAGAGAATTATTAGAAGTAGAAGGAACAGAGCATACACTTTCAAGTACCAATGATATTGAAGAAGGAATCAGATCTGTTGAATCTATCGCTGATTACAAAGAATTAATTTCTAAGAATGGTGTTTTTGCGATAAAGCTTAAAGATGTAAGAGTTATTTAGTGTTTGTTTGGGCTATCTGTTACTGGACATATTCATTTTTATGTCTAAACCTTAATATACTTACACCTCAATCTTGCCAAAACACATGAATCAACCCCCACCAATCACGGCAAAAGAAGTCTATCAATGGGTCTTTGACACTTCATTACATGTTATGCACATCGAATACTTTCTCAATCAGCTTCAAATCGGCAAAAACGACCCCCAACGACCACACGATATCATCGGCCCCGGCAACAAATTCGAATGGCCTGTCATCCAAGGCCTCGCATCCCAATATTTACCCAAAGGCGAAGTTCGTTATTTACCTCAAATAAAAGTCTCACTTGAACTCCATCGCCAACAATTCCACCACCAACAATGGAACTTCCATAGTGATACTGCAAGTGATGACAGTTTAAAACTTGGTGCCGTGGATGCCATTTGCTCACTGCTTGAAAATCGCCCCTATCAAGGCGGCAAACATACATATAAAGATATTTATTATATCACCTGTAAAAATCCCGACTCAAAATTCTTCACTCTTGATTGCATGTTAACAGAAATGCAAAAAATCAAACAACCACCTTTAGATCGCCTTCTCTCCCTTCGTGAACTTCCCAATATCGGTATTCCTGCTGAATCCTATGACATCCTCACAACTAGAATTCACGAAACAATCACCAAACTCAAACAAGAACACCAGTTTGATATTATCAAATACGACCCTTATTTTCAACGCTCATCATCCAGTCCAGCAATCTTGGGCTGCCGGTAAGAATTCTCTTAATCTCTTTTCGTCCGTATCGGCCCTTTCTTTCTCTTAACTGGTTTACTGACACTCTCTTCCCCCTTCTCTTCTTTTTTTTCTACAGTTTCTTCTTTAACTTTCGGCTTTGGATTCTTCATCTCCTCAACCGTTTTTTTAAACGCTTCAACCTGTCTCTCCGAAAGCGAACCAAAACGGATACACGCCTCTTTAATATTACGTAAAAAATACGACTGCGCATAAAACTCTGTAGGGATATCAAACATTTTTTTATACTCTGGATTCTCAATCTCCTGATCTAACTGCTTCATCTGACACGCAAGACAGATAGGATACTGCTTACGTGAAAACATCTGCACCATATTCTTTTTGCACTGTGCACAACGCTGCTGATATTTTGCTACGGCCATAATATTACTCTCCCTTTATCTTTGAATTCTGCTATCTCAATCAATTATTTTTACATAAAATATTTTTTTCAAAACAAAAAACATCTTTTTTTCTTACTTTCACCACTCTTTAAAACACAATTCACATATTTGTTTAAATATCTTTTCGTACTATCCAAAAGTACTCGCAGTTGTAAAATAGAAACCTATTTAAACCTAATCAAAATCTCTTTTAATCAGGGGAAGTGGTAGAGAGAAAAAAGCAAACGTGCGTTGCTTTTTATCTTCAAATATTTTTCAGCACAACAATGGAGAGGTAGTCGTAGCTATGCAAAACGAAATAGAAAATATCAACCAAGCTCTCGAAGAACATCTGGGTGCAATCAACGATAACTCTTTAGAAATTCAATCTTTGTTTGATTACATGCGTGAAATTGAAGTCAAGATGGATAAAATTTCCCACCGCTTAGATCAATTACAATTAGCATCAGACAAAACACCTGAAAAAATTTCCGTAATGCCATTAGACAAAACTGAAATGCGTATCTTTCTTACTTTTTACACTGAAGAACACCCGTTAACTTTTCAAGAAATCGCTCAGAAAGTCAATCTGCCTTATACGATGATTCCCGACTGTCTTTCCGCGTTAACCCAAAAAGGCATCCCGTTACAACGCTCCTACTTCAAAAATCAACTCTTCATCAAACTCGATCCACAGTTTAAAGAAATGCAGGCAAAAGAAAACATTGTCAACTTATCACTAAGTTCTTTTATGGAATAAGATTTTTTTCAACCACAAAAATAATTATTAAAAATTCCCAAACCTAATTTTTCGCATTGACTGTCAAATGTACAACTAACCCGCCTTCTGCTGATTTGAAATATTGCACTTTATCAACATACGTATGCATAAATGACGTTCCTGTACCATTATTCGTTCCCGGTTTTGGTGTATTTGTAAACTCATAGAAATCTAACATTCGTTCTCGATGCTTTCCTTCTTTATGACGCAACACAAACGGCATAAAATCTACATTAAGAATCCCTCCTTGATCAATCACCGAAATCTCAAGAGTATCTGCCGCAATTTTATATGTTAAAGTTACTTTTTTAGCCGGATCCATTTTATTTCCATGCTGATGTGCATTTAATACAGCTTCATATAACGCCGTAAAAAAATTAGGATTATATCCTTGATTTTCTGCTTCTCGTACAATCGGTTCAATCACTCCTCTAATCTGTCGCGCATACTCTTTTCTATCTGTGCTTAAATTAACATCTTGCACTGTATAATTTTGTTTAATTTCATAAGCAGGAATATCAAAAGTTCGTAAATCAACTGCTCCTTGACGGCGAAAATGCTCTCGTATAACTGAATCTAAACAATCAACATCAAATATATCTAGTGCCATACACTCCTAAAATCAACCTTATTTATAAACATTTCTCTCAAAAGTGTTACTATAAAGTAAAAACAAAAACCCCCGTTTACTTCCCTTTCTTCACAAACGCCTGTTTAATCTCATCGCCATCAAACCCTTCTGGTGCTTTTCCCGTCATTGCATAATGATATAACGCTGTAAGATAAATCCCTTGCAAACTTGCACTAAGCACACTCAACGCTAACCAATATATAACCACAATAACTCCAACAACTAACACCGCACTCAGTGAACCACTAAGTAACGCAACTCCCAACGGCACAACTCCAATCAAACCTAATAAAAAGAAAATACCACTCATAGAAAACTGCCCAACCACTGTTTCCCCCCACGTTTTCTTCAAAATATGCGCTGACCCTTTAATTGAAGCAAACACACTTTTATTTTCAAAAATCATCACCGGCACCACAAAAAACGTTAACAACGTCCACGCCATCCCTAACAATGAAATGATTATCTGGCCCAAAAAATTATCCTCTAATTTATCTGAGATCATTCGTAAAAGTAAGCCAACCGTTGCAGATATAACTGCCCATAATAAAATATTAGGTAGATGCTTAATCGCCGCATTCATCCCATCTTTAACCGTCGGATCCCCGCCTTGCAATCGTATTCGAGCACATGCTACTAATCCCACATTAAAAAATATTACAATAAAATAGCTTAATATATAATACACAAATAACAAACTATACAATACTGCGCCTGGCGCAAATAAATCTGCCACAAATAAGGGAATTACAAACGACAACAACAACCCTAACGTAATTATCCCTGAAAGAATCGGAAACCACATCATTTCTTTATCTTTTAATAAGATCCCATAACTCTGCTTCACTAATCTCCAACTTCTTGACCATGTCTCAAACATAACTATCTATAACTCCAGTTCTATTTTTAAAACTTATGGTGAAAAATTCTGCATATGAAAGTCTTTTCTAAACTTTTCTCGCAATGCTTTATAATCAACATCGGTTAAATTATCTTTCAATGTTTTCTCCTCCTCATCTTCCAACTCTTTAGTTAATTCCCAAATGTATTTTCCTGATTTTTCACCCTGCAATCCAATAATCATGCTTTTACAATTATATTGGGTCGCAAAGAATTTTAAACTGGAAGTTTCATGATCTGCAAATGTATACTTTGCTTCGAGCGCATATAGTTTCTTGCATTTAATGACAAAATCAACCTCTTGTTTGTTCGTCGTTCTCCAGAAATGGACAGTTTGTCCAGACTTGAGCAGTTCCAGAAAAACAAACGTTTCAAATGAATTGCCAAAAATAACATTTGGAAAATCTTTTAACCACAATAAGTGCATCAGTCCAGTGTCTAACAGAAATATTTTCGGGTTTTTCGTAAGCTCGCTACGCAGATTTTTATGAAACGGCGTTATTCGTTTCAGCAGAAACGTATTCTCCAATAAATCTAAATACGTTCTCACTGTCTCTAAATTAATACGTAACGTATTTGCCAGTTCCGTCACATTTAACAACTGGCCTGATTGCGAAGCAAGTACATCTAATAATTTATTAAATGATGAGAGATCACGTATATTACCCATATCTCTAATATCCTTTTTGACATATGTATTGATAATCTGCGAAAGATACATTTTCTTTTTTTCCTCTGATGGTTCTAACACAATTTGCGGAAAACCCCCAAAGCGAATATATTCCTCGGCCAATGGAACTAATTCATCATTAATGGTTTTACTATTCTGGGCCTCAAGAACATATTTTTTCTCTTTGAACTCCAAAAATTCTTCAAAATTTAGCGGATAAAGCACAAACGTAATCATTCTCCCTGCCAGACTTTGTTTAAACTTTCTCTTCATTTCAAACGTGGAAGAACCAGAAAGCAGTAATTTAACCTGCGGATAATGGTCGTGAAAAATTTTAATCAACTTCGTAGGGTCATCTACATATTGTATTTCATCGATAAGTAGGTATATTCTCTTTGTCTCATCCGCACCTTTTTGCCGCAGATATCGATACACGTCTTCCGCACCCCTATTACATAACTCTAATAATTCCCTCAGCTCTAAATCTAAATAAAATACATTTTCTCGTATATGTTTATCTATCAGATAGCGTAACAATGAAGTTTTTCCCACCTGTCGTGCACCCATAATAACGACTGCCTCGCGGGAACTTAGATATCTTACCACTTGGTCGGCCAGTTTTCGTTTATATATTTTATCTGCCATAGTATACAATTTATTTAATATTTAATATAATATAGTATATGTTTACTTATAAATCTTTCTGTTCAGTTTTACACATTAACCAAACATAACTAATACTACTAAAAAGCAAGAAAAAGATTGATGTATAGAGAACTTTGCAAAAAGCAATTCTTGCCGTAAGGCAAGTTCGGAACCGCAGCCAGTGGCGAGGACTCTGAAACGCATTGAGGAGACGTGAGTGACAGAACTTTCCATCAGGAAAGTCACGAACGCTAGTGACTAGACTTGCCGTAAGGCAAGTTCGGAACATCGTGACAGAACTTTCCATCAGGAAAGTCACGAACGCTAGTGACTAGACTTGCCAGT
>CAYSCV010000017.1:0-18894 GCA_964429715.1 uncultured Methanosarcinales archaeon | reverse complement strand
ATTATTATAACAGTGTGTTTTCCATTCATCCACTTTTTGTGTAAAGAGATCTTCTAATGCCATATTATAGGGTAGGTCGGAGTTATATTAAAAGATATCTATGGCAGAGTGTGGTAGAAATCTGGAGATACTTACCACCACCCCTTCAAAAAGACAAAATATACCTTTCTACCAAAAGATTTAAATATAAAGTAACTACTTTAGAATAAAAACTTTAAGGAGTTGATACTATTACACGAAACATATTATTAGGATTATTTATAGCAGTTGTACTTTTACAAGTTGCATATGCAGATGTGCAGTTATCAGATAGTTCTAATCTGATTACGTTTAATGTAGATTATAGTTTATTACGTAGCAATAATAATGTGGCGCTTGATTTAGCAGCAAAGACGGTAACATTTACGAATTCAATTCCAAATGAGGAAGTAACGTTTGAAGTTATTTCGGTGGATTCACGATATTCTTTAACTTTGGATACAACTAAAGTTAATACGAAAAAAGTACTTATGGGAGCAACTGGCCAGGATTTAGTTTTAAATCTTAAAGCACCTGTAGGGGTAAATCAAGGCCAATCAGCAGTAATTGCAAGAATTCATGTGAAATCCGCATCGATTGATAAGACGTTTGATGTGAACACAAATGTATTGTCAGAATTGGAATTAAATAAGATTGTTGTGTCTTTAAATGGCAATGAAGAGAAGAATGTGGGCAGTGATGGCGGGTCGGTTAAGAATGTGAAGCCGGGAGACAAAGTAGGATTGCGATTTGTGATTGATAACCATTATGACAGTGATTATAATTATGGGGATGTGGAAGGAACGATTCGTGCAACTATGGATGATTCTGATTTTGGTGATTCTGTTGATGAAGAAACTGATTTCAGCATTAATGCGGGGGATAAATTAGATTCTACTAAAGAAGGCATAATTGAGTTTAGCGTGCCAAAAGATGTGAAAGATGGGGAATATACTCTTGATATTAAAGTAGAAGGAAAAGATCAGAATAAAGCGAAGTTTACAACGAAATGGAAGATGAAGATTAAAATACAGCGTAATAAAGATGATGTGCGTATTGAGAGTGTTACGGTTACTCCTGTAGAAGTGAGTTGCGGACCACGAAATATTCAAGTGGTGACAAAAGTATCAAATCAGGGCAGCAATAATCAAAAACATTTAACGTTACATGTAGATAGTCTCCCTTTAGGATTAAAGAACAGTGAAGATTTTATGCTCGATAAAGGAGCATCAACGAGTAATATAAAAACTTCAGTTGTAGATCTGGAAGTGAGTCCGGATTTGAAAGCGGGAACATACAAGATTGATGCAAGTTCATTTATTGATTATACGGTGCCTGCAGATAAAAAAACGGCAACGTTAGTTGTGAAGTCGTGTGCGACAAAGAAAGAGGAAGTGAAAGAAGCGGAGAAAGTTGCGAAAGAATCAACTAATACTACGGTGCAACAAAGCGAAAGTAAAGTGGCAGTAGGTGCGGCAGGAAGCAAGGCGACAACGACAGCAAATACAGTGAGTACGGCAACGGAAAATACAAATGGATTAAAAGCGGGAACAATTGTGGAAACGCGAGAACGAGTACCATACACGGCAGAGGATTATATGATGGGTATCATCATTGTTGTTGTGGTGTTTGTGATTTCGCTGATCATCTTATGTTTAGTTTTATTATTTAAATAGATACAACGTTGAAAAAATAATGTTTAGGAGAAATATACCATGAAAAACAAAAATTACAAATTAATTGGAATGAGTATTGGGATTGTGTTATTGCTTGTGTTGAGCATGTGGTCAGCGCTTGCAGCGGCGCCAGTGGTTGCAGCTATTGCAGATCAAAAAGCAACAATTGATGAGGAATTTTCAATTATTATTCCGGCAAGCGATATAGATGTAGGAGATACATTATCAATCTCAGAAGCAGATTCCACATTGGATTTTTTGAAAGTAGATGGTACAAATAAACTTAAGTTAGTTGGTATGCCTGTGAAAGGCGGCGATGTGGCAGTTAAAGTTGTCGTGACAGATGGCAAAGAGAAGTCAAAAGAAGTTTCTTTTAAAGTAAGTGTTAATGATGTTGTATTAGGATTGAAGAAAGATGATACATTAAAGATTGATGTTTCAGGAAAAGTATATAATTTTAAAGATAATGCGAATAGTTTAGCTGTTTCACCAGGAGATAAAGTAAAAGTTACATTTACCTATGCAAATAATTTTGCAAAAGAATTGTTAGGTTATGTATTAATTGAGAGTAAGAGTAATGCCCAAGAAGATTTTACTGCCTATACTAAGAAGGTATGGGCGGTAAAACCAGGAAGTTATACTGATACGTATGAGTTTATTGTTCCTGTTACAGTTGTGGATGACAAATTTACCCTGAATCTTAAAGTTGCTGATGAAACAGCTTCAGGTAAGAAATATGGCGATAATGTGAACTTAAATTTTGCAGTGAATAAGAAAGTGAAAAATGCGATTATTACTAGTGCAGTTGTTTCTGATGATGTGTTGACTTGTGTAAAAGTTACCGCAATGGATGTTAAGATATTAAATAATGGACAATTTGATTTAGCACCAGAGTTATGGATTTTAAACCAACCAGCAACAGGATTAATTCTTGATGTTGATGGGAAAAATAAGCCAGTTACAGGAGCTAGTGTAAAAGTACATTACCCTGATGATTTTGTAGGAGTAAATCCTGCAAAAATTAAGAAGGGGGATACCGCAACAGTAACCGTTCCGGTCGATCTCTCAAAAGTAACCGGAGCTCAGACATTATATGTATATACTGTAAGCCCATGGTTTACTCTTGATGGGGGAGCAAGCTTTTATTTCTCTGATACTAAGCAAGTGGCAGTGAAGAATATTGGGCCATGTTTGAAAACAGATGTTGTTCAGAATGCATTGATTATTGCAAAGAATGCACCTGCGGAAAAAACAGTAAATCTATTTACAAAAGTAGATGGAAAGTATGTGTACATTGATGAAGACAAGGATTATGAAAAGACACTTGCTTTTTCAATCGCAAAAGATATTGCAGGAAAAGAGTTGCAAACAAATACGGATTTAATTTCTTGTAAAGTGAATGTGGATGGACACACTTTAAATTGTGCAAAGCCAGTCGCAAATAAAGAAGGAACATCGGATTTAACATTAAAAGTTGATGAATCTGGATTGAAATCTTCGTTTACGGAGAAAGCAACGGTGAAAGTTGCACCTATTTTACGATTAAGCGTTATGGGTGTGAATGGAAAAACGCCAAGTGAACTTGTGGCAAGCGGATTGACGGTTGCACCAATGGATATGTTAACCATCAATTATAAAGTGGCAAATGCGTTAGATGAAAAGTTAGTGCAAGGTAAAGTGTCATTAAAAGATTTAAAGTTTAATTTTGCGACAGTACAAGGGTTTAATTTGAAGAATAAAGAAGAATCTGCAGTAAAAACATTTACAGCGCAAATTCCAGCAGGAGCAGTTGATGGAACATATGATTTTACATTATTAGGAGAGGCAATGACGGATCTGGAGAATACGTTACACCAGGATTCATTTGCTTTTTCAGTTAAAGTAAAGCAGAAAGCAGATTTACAAGTGGCAACCAAAGCGAAAGAAAGCACTATTGCGTGCAAGAGTGATGATGCAGTTGATGTAACAATTACAAATATTGGTAAAGTGGAGAAGACGGGGACGGTTACTTTAAAAGAAGGAGAGAAGGCAGTGGATATGTCAGCGTTTAAAGTTGGACCTAATGGTGGAGTTTCTGTAAGCACAATCAATCTTCAAGTTGCGACAGCAGGAAAACATACATATACAGCAGTTGTAGACTATGACTTTGATGTTGAGAAAGTGGCAGGTAATAGTGTAAGTAAGACAGTTGATATCACTAAAGACAGCTGTTTAGATAAATCCTCAGCTCTACCTGCTGGTAAAAGTTTAGTTACAGCAGAAGGAGTGAAGACAACGTTCAGCGTGAAAACAAGCAAGCCAGGATTTGATAATGTTGTGAAGTGGTTTGTGGGCGATGAAGAAAAAGCAACTGGTCTAGTATTTGATTTTGTTCCTGCGAAAATAGGAACATATACAGTTAAAGCTAAACTTAATGGAGAAGAAACAGATGTGTGGACGTTGAAAGTAAGCAATATTCCGGTGACGATAAATTTGAAGACGAATATCAAGAGTGATGCAACAAAAGAACAGTTGATTGATTTTGATGCGTTCCAAGTGGAATCAATCAATTCAAATGTGGGTAAGATTGAATTTAATCAGAAAGTGGATTTAACCAAAGTGTTAGATTTAGATAAAGCAATCAAGATTGTGGATGGTTCCATTGGTGTTGACAGCGTGAATTTTCCAAACTTGAATAAGCCAGCGAAGATTACAGTGTATAAATCATTTACCAACCCCGTGATTATAAAAGTGGATGATAATGGACAAAGTGCAGTATGTACAACGTGTACGGTTGTTAGCAATGCAAATGGACTATTTGTGTTTACCGTTAATGGATTCTCAACATACAAAGTGACGGAGAAACAATCTGTGGGTATTGAGTTAAGTCCAATTGCACCTGTTGAAGATGTAAACTTAGGAAATACAACCAGTTTTACATTTACAGTGAAGAATACAGGTTCGGCTGATGGATTAACAAATGTTAAATTAGATTTATCAGGGATTGCAGCGAAGTACAGTGCAAAAGTGACTGATCCAGTTGTCGCAACATTAGGACCACAACAAACTGATACGGTAGTTGTTGAATTTACGGTTCCTAAAGATGAAGAAGGCGGCAAGCATAGTATAGGATCAGTTAAAGTGACTAGTACAGAAGTTGGGGCAGGAATGTCACAAAAAGTGTATTTAAGTCCAAAGAGTTACTTACGCATTGATTCAGTTAAAGCAGCAGGAAAAGAAAGTGGGAAATTACTATTATCTGGACCTACAGAATTTAAAGTGAAGATAGTAAATGATTTCACTGCTGATTTAAGCAATGTGTTTGTGAATGTTAAAGTGCTTGATGTTGATGGCAGTGATATTGAAGCTGAATCCGATTCAGGAGATATTAATGCTGGCGATAGCCATGAATTTAAAGCAGAAATTGATTTGAGCAAAGAAGTTGTTGACCAAGATAGTTATACTGTGGAAGTTACAGTGGAAGGCGAAGATAACAAAGGCGCAACTCAGAAGATGACAACGACAAAGATTGTAACTGTTGATCGTGAGAAGCATAAAGTTGTCGTGAAGCAGGCATCAATTAGTGAAGAAGAATTATCTTGTAGCAGACAGACAACAGTGCGTGTGGAAATAGAAAACCAAGGTAAAAACAATGAAAAAGATGTCATGGTGAAAGTGAAAAACAGCGCATTGAAACTTGATGTGAAAAAAGATAAGATTGAACTGGATAAGTTTTCTGGAAGCGATAACAATGATGTGGCAGTGCTTGAAATTGATGCAGGAAAAGCACCAGCAGGAAGTTATCCATTAAGTGTAGAAGTGTACATGGGTGGATCACTTGTTGATACCAAGACGGTTACATTGAATGTGAAAGATTGCGGTTCATTGACAAATTCAAATACGTCGAAAGGACAGCAAACGTATGTTTCCAATGAGGAAGCAAAAGCACAATCTGTAGCATTACAGCAACAATTACAGACTAAATTACAAGAGGATGCACAAAAAGTAGTTAAAGGTTCATTTAGAGAAAGTGATTCGTATATTTTATTGCTTGGTGTGTTAGGAATCTTAGTGTTTATTGCACTGGTGCTGGCGCTTGCAGTGATGGTAATCAAGAATAAGAAGAATTAGGTTTCTTTTTTTTATTTTATATATTATTTTAATTTATGTTTTATTTAGGAGAATAGAATGACTTTACAATTGGATTTAGAAATTCACAAAGAATATGTAGAAAGAACAAATGTAGATAGATTGCAACATATTTTTTCGGATAAAAGAGAACCGATGTTTATCGCAGATATTGTTCAACGCAGGTTAGATGTGCGAAATGATCCTTGTTTAAAAAGTGTTTATAATGTATGGTGGGACAATGGTTTTTACACAGGGGATTTATGGTTACGTGATTCTGAAAATAAAAGAGGAAAGATTGTGTGTTATAGTTTAGAAGCAATAGAATTTTTAAAACAGATTGATGCGAAATTGAATTTACATAGTAATAATTTCTTACCTTTATCTTCTGATTTTTTTGAAAAAGTAGAAGGGTTAGGGTTGACTCTACAAGAGATTGAAAAATTGAATTCTAAAAAAGAATATACTATAGCTGAAGCGTTGCAATCTCGGGAATGGAGGTATTTGTTAGGAAATCAAGAAAGATTAGAAGCGTATGTTGAGGCGAGTGCAAAAGAATCAGACAACTTAACACATAATTTTATGAGATTAGAGTTTGGAAAAGAAGTATATAAGTTTGCAAATCAATCACATATTGCCGCAGGGAAGTTTTGGGTTCTCTACGATCGCATCTGTGGTCTAGGTGCTAATGGTGCTAACAATCTTTATCTAAAAAGTGTTGCACGTTTAGTTGGTGTTGCACCAAAGATGCATGTGAAGCGTGAGGAATAATTAGAGTATTGGAAATTTTCTTACTTATTTTTTGAGTGTAGATTTATAATTTTTCAATCATTATTCTTAATTTCTCCATTTTTTCCCACATGAGGTCCATTTTCGTGTTTATCATGTTGATGAGCAGGGGATATTTTTCAGTAGGAAATAATGGTTCGTTATTGTCTAAGAGGGGCATTTCGATTCCTTCGGAGGATCTGATTTCTATTATGATTTTATTGGAGATACTTAAGATGCTGCTTTTTTTGTATAATTTATGGACTTCTTGAAGTAAAGAGTTGGCGGATTCTAAATCTTGGCAGCAGATGTGCATGATGAATGGTTCAAAGCGCAGCCAGATGAGGCCGTTGTGGGGTTTTGATGGCGTGAGGAAGGATTCATCGATTAAATCGTGGCTCATGTTGATCCAGATGGTTTCATTCTTTTTTCCTGAGCCGGTCCAAAGATAGACTCTGCCGGAGCAAGAGGAAGTGGTATAGTAGTTGGGGAGTTGGTTGATGGTTGTGATAAGAGGGATGGCACGCTTGTCGATGTCGCCTTTTTTGCTTTTGTCGATTTTTGCAAGGAAAGTTTTTTTGTTGTTTGCAAAATTGATGGTTTTTTGAGGTTTGGGGGTAGAGAGTTTAAATTGGAGGTTTGATGGTTTTTTATTATCTGGTGTTGATGATTTTAGGGGTTGAGTTGACATAGTGATTTTAAAGAGGGAAGGTTTAAAAATATTGTTGTGGTTTTTGTGATTATGAGAACGATTCAGAAAGTAGTTGTACATGTAAAGACGGGGAAGCGATTTTTAGTTAAATCGGTTGATGATGATTTCCATACGATGTTTGGAACGATTTCTTCTACGGATTTAGGAAAAGAGAACGTAGAGAGTAATAAGGGGGAGAGATTTATTGTTCTTGAGCCGTCGTTTGTTGATCTGCTAGCGGAGATGCAGCGAGGACCGCAGATAATTACGGCAAAAGATATTGGTTGGATCATTGCAAAGACGGGTGTGAATGGAATGTCGCGCATAGTTGATGCGGGTGGAGGGAGTGGAGCGTTATGTTTTTCTCTTGCTAATATTTGTAAAGAGATATTTGTATATGAGGTGAATAAAGAGCATTTTGGGATACTTGAGAAGAATAAGAAGTTGTTTGGGTTTATGAATGTGACATTGAAGAACGAGAGTGTGTATACTGGTTTAGTTGAGAAAGATGTAGATTTGATTACGTTAGATTTGGCGGAGCCAGGGAAGGCAATTATAGGTGCGGAGAAAGCATTGAAGAATGGGGGATTTTTAGTTGTATATTTACCAAATATATTACAAGTGAAGGATTTTATTGATGCGATTAAAGGTTCACGAATACGAATGTTAGAAATGGTGGAAGTGTTAGAAAGGCAGTGGAAAGTGGAGGAGAAGATTCTACGGCCAGAGTTTGAGATGCTGGGGCATACGGGGTTTTTGCTATTGGGAAGGAAGATGTGAAAGAAAGAGAAAAATATTTTTCTTTATTCAAATCCACCGGCACCAATGGTTATAAGTATATGTTTTATTTCATTAATAGTCTGCTGGTGGTGATTTTTGTCAGACATTCTTACGAATCGCAGCAGCAGGTCGATTAATTTTTTTTCATCGAGGCATCTTAATTGAAAGCCGTCTACTACAAAATAAAATCGAAACCCTTCGTACTTGAGTTCTTTAATCATTATTCCACCAACAGTGCCAAGAATTTTTCCTTTGTGTGGAGAGGATTCAAGTGACTTGAGATGTTCTAGCACTTCTACGCTTTGTTGTTTAAACTTCTTTCTAATTTCTTCATAAAGGGAAAGAGTGATTTCTACTTTTGCCATTCTTTTTTGGCTCGCTTTATTGCTTCGTCTATCGGTATGGCATCTTTTGAAGAGAATAAGAATTCGCGCAACTGCTCTTTTACGGCAAGGTTGTACATTCTTTTGATGATGTCTTCGTACGTGTCTTCTTTGCTGCCAAAAGTACTAATTAGCTGTTTGGTTTCTGCACTGATTTGGATGGTTGTGTTCATTCTATAACCGCTATAGTAGCTATAGTTTATAAATATTTGGAGGGGAATTGTTGTTTGCGCGGTTCATTTTAAGCTTAAAATGGCTTTGTTTTTGAAATATTATTCATTTTGCGCGGTTACATTGAGATTAACCGTAATTATTATAAATTCCCCTTGTTTATCTCTACTTTATGCTGATTTTACCGTTTGCGAAGATTTCAAAGCATGATGCGGCTAGTGCTGGTGGCAAAGGGGCGTCGCTTGGGGAGATGACTGTTGCAGGGATTCCTGTGCCGCCTGGGTTTGTGATTTTGGCGTCTACGTTTGAGCGGTTTTTGAAGGAAGGTGAGGTTCATGAGAAGATTGATTCTGTGCTCCATTTGGTTGATGTGAAAGCGATGCATACGGTTGAGGCGGCGTCTTCACAGATTCAAGCGATTATTATGGGGGTAGAAATGCCATCCACGATTGCGTCTGAGATTACGGCTGAGTTTAGGAAGTTGAAGTGTACGTTTGTGGCGGTGCGATCGTCGGCGACGGCGGAGGATTCGGCGAGTGCGGCATGGGCAGGACAGCTTGATTCTTTTTTGAATACGACGGCTGCGACGTTGCTTGAAAATGTGAAGAGGTGCTGGGCGTCGTTATTTACGCCGCGAGCGATATTTTATCGGCATGAGAAGAATTTGCATGAGACGCATATTTCAGTTGCGGTTGTGGTGCAGAAGATGGTGGCATCCGAGGTTTCGGGGATTGGTTTTTCAGTTCATCCAGTGACTCAGGATTATAATCAGTTGATTATTGAGGCGGGGTTTGGTCTTGGGGAAGCGATTGTGTCGGGGCAGATTACGCCGGATTCGTATGTGGTTGAGAAGGATTCGTTACGGATTGGGGAGAAGACGGTTGCTGTGCAGCGGAAAGGTTTGTTTCGAGGTGGGAGTGGAGGGGGGAATGAGTGGCGGGATGTCTCTGGACGTGAGCAGAAGTTGACGGATGAGCAGATTTTGGGTTTAAGTATGTTAATTATTTCTATTGAGAAGCATTATGGGTTTCCTGTTGATGTGGAGTGGGCGTTTGCTGAGGGGCGGTTTTATATTGTGCAGAGCAGG
This sequence comes from uncultured Methanosarcinales archaeon, assembly GCA_964429715.1. Lineage (GTDB taxonomy): Archaea > Nanobdellota > Nanobdellia > Woesearchaeales > GW2011-AR9 > JACPNA01. The sequence goes on along the minus strand of CAYSCV010000017.1, from coordinate 9,213 downwards.
CCGATTACGACGCTGCAGAAGAAAGAGGTCGATGAATCAGAAGATCCTCTTTTTATTGGTGGAACAAAATGGTTTTTAACAGTAACGAGAAATATGTCTTTCTGGCATCAATATCTTACAAATTTAGGGCATTATTATAATACAAAAGATTTTGCTGTTGACGCTATTTTAGAAATTATGACCGTTACAATAAATGGAACAGAAACTTCAGCATTTGTTCATCAGCCAAATGCCGGAGATGTCAACAAAAAAATTATTGAGTTAATAACTAGTAAAAATGGAATAAATAAACTCAAGCAGAAATATGAAATTCATGCCGAGGCATTGCTGAACTCTTCTAAAAAATGTCTCTCAAAATTAACATTGGAAAACTGGAAAGAATTCCAGGATGACTACCAAAAATTTACTGCCGGCCTTTATTTTACAGTTGTTATCGGACGTGGTGGGGGAGAGCTACTTTTTAATAAGCTAAATGAAGCTGGATTTAAAGAATCAGAAATACCCGAAATTATTGCTGTTATTACATATCCAATAGAACACACACCTTTATTTCAATCTCGAGAGGATTTATTATCCATAGGAAGAAAAATTCAGAAAGAAAAGTTAAGTAATAGAGAAATAGAAAAAGAACTTAGTAAATGGTTGGAGAAACACCAGCATATTCCTGTTAACTTTTGTGAAGAACCATGGACAATGGAACATGCAAAAAAACAACTTGAAGAAGTTCTAAATAAAGATTGCGATGAAGAATTAAAAGCATTTGAAAAAAGTCACAATGATAGACTAAAGAAAAAACAAGATATATTGAGGAAGATAAACAGAGAAGAAATTTTTATTTTGGCTAATGTTATAGCTGAAGGAACTAATCTAAATGAATTTAGAAAGAATGTTTTCTCTAGAGTCTCACTTGAATACAGAAGTGCCTTTAGAACAATAGCTAAGAAAGGTGGTTCAGATAACTGGAGAGATGTTTATTATTTGAAGCCAGAAGAGACAGTAGCATTGCTTGAAGGAAAGAAAATTTCAATTCCAAAAATTATGCAAGAGAGAAAGTTTATAGCGATGTATGTGAATTCAGATGGTAAGATAGTAATAGTTGACAATGAAAAAACAAAAGCTTTGGTTGATTATGTTCATTCTGTATATGGAAAATCAAATAACAATGAGATTAGCAAAGTTGAAATAATAAAAGGCTCCATTGCTAATAACGGAAAAGTAAAAGGTATTGTCAAAGTTATTTTGAGTTCAAAGGATTTTGATAAAATGGAATCGGGAAACATTTTGGTAACTACTATGACTTCTGTTGATTTTGTTGCAATCATGGGAAAAGCAGCAGCATTTGTAACCAATGAGGGTGGAATAACTTCACATGCCTCTATTGTTGCAAGAGAAATGAATAAACCTTGCATTATCGGCACCCAAATTGCAACAAGAGTTTTAAAGGATGGGGATTATGTGGAGGTTGATGCAGAGAAAGGAGTTGTTACGATTCTAAATCGAGCTCAAAGGGTTCTTATGCCTAGCAATTATCAACTATCATTTAAAGGGTATGGGGTTAGTGTATTAGTTACGGATTTGAGTACGAGAATGTTTGAGGTGATGGATCCGCTGTTTATGTTAGATAAAGGGATGTATTATCAGTATTTTCCGCAAGAGCGAGCGGTGTTTGCGCTGGAGTGGGGCTTAGAGTTTTATTTGGATAGGAAGAAGTTTAGATTATTTGAATTGCATTTACGAGAGTTGTGTGCGGAGTTGAAAGAGAGGTATGGTAAGACGATTGGAAAATTGAGTGAGGATAGGGTACGAGACTTTTTTGATTTAGTGGTTGCGATTGCAGTTGAGTATGGAAAGATGAATACGGAGTTTACGAATAAAGCGTTTTTGATGCAAGAGAAGAATCCGGTGTTGAAAGAGAATCTTGCACGATTAATGAAGATTAAAGATGAGATGCGGTTGATTGTTAATGAGATGTATTTTGAGCCGAAAGGATATTTACAGCGAGTACTTGGGGTGTTATCTACGCAGTTTGGGGTGGCTGTTACTGATTTAGATAAATATACGTGCAGGGAGATTAGGGGATTGTTTGAAGGAGAGAAAGTGAGTTCTTCTACGTTGAAAGGACGCTCAGAGGCGTTTGTGATCAATTGTTCTCAAAAGCAGATTATGTATATGGAAGGGGAAAAAGCACGAGAGATTATTGGGCGTTTTGAGGAGAAAGTTGTGGATGCGTTAGAGGTGCGAGGACAGTGTGCGAATAAAGGGACGGTGCGAGGAGTTGTGCGTGTTATTCCGATTGATTATAGCAATTTTGAGTTGATGAATCGTGAGATGGAGAAAATGAAGCAGGGGGAGATTCTTGTTGCGGAGAATACGGCGCCAGAATTGATGGTTGCATGTCGAAAAGCGGCGGCGATTATTACGGATTTAGGAGGGATGTTGTCGCATGCTGCTATTGTGTCGCGTGAATTTGGGATTCCGTGTATTGTGGGGACGAAGACGGGGAGTAAGGTGTTGAAGAGTGGAGATTTGGTTGAGGTGGATGCGGAGAAAGGAGTTGTGAGGATACTTAAGAAGAAAATAAAAGAAGAAGGAGTAGAGTGGTATCATTTAGGAAAATGGGTTGAGCCAGCGTTGGCGGCTGAAGTATGGCTTAATTATGGGGAGTTTGCTCAGCAATTCTTTACACAAAAATTGGATGGCAAGATATTATATTTGAATGGAGATTTCTTTCTTTCGCAGCATGATGTGGATATAATAAAAGAGGAGAGTTATACTGCGGCAAAAAATAAAAATACAGAATTCTTTGAACGATTAAAAAAAGTAATTATTCGTGTTGCAACTAAAATTACAGCAAACTCAAAGAAAATTACTTTGCCAATTGATTTTTTGCATTCTTACCAAGAGCTTACGGGGGTGTGGATGCCTTTAAACATTGTTTCTATTGGTGTTGAGCAGTATGTTACTGAGGTTGATCCTAAAGCGTTTACTATTACCAGTGGAAAGACTATTGAAAAACCATGGACGTTACAGCAAGTTGATGAGATGAGGGAGTTGAAAAGAGAAATAGGTAAAGTGCCGCAACGTATTGAGCAATTACCCACAAAATTGCAGCGAAAAGTGAGAGATCATGTCAAAAAATATGAGTGGAAAGGATCGCATCATTTTAGTATTCATACTTTTACTGTTGATGAGCTGTTGAAACAGATGCGCGATGACAATGAAAGAGAAGAAAAAAAAGTGAAGACTTCATCTGATTATTGTATTGAATTGTTAGATCTCATGGGTTTTATTCGCTTTAGATGTGCAGAAGCGAGCGGGATTAGTTCGTACTATCTCTCAAAACATCTTGAGAAACTGGCTAAACAAAATGGTCTGTTGTATGAAGATATTGTAGAACATACGCTTGATGAAATTAAAAATGGAAAAATATCAGCAGTAATTGCTCAAGAACGTAAGAAAAATGTTGGTTTCTTATTTGAAAGCAAAGAATATATTTTGACGGTTGATGAAATTAAAGAATATTCAAATAAACTGATTGCCAGCCAAAATTCTGAAGTAAATGAAATTAGAGGAACAATCGCTTGTAAAGGAAGAGTTGAAGGAAAAGTTAAGATTGTGCGAAGCAAATCGGAAATGAAAGAATTTAAGAAAGGGATGATTTTGGTTGCATATGAAACGACTCCAGATATTATTCCTGCAATGAGAATGGCTGGTGCGATTGTGACGGATTTTGGTGGGTTGACAAGTCATGCGGCGATTGTGGCTCGAGAGTTTGGGATTCCGTGTATTGTGGGAACGGGAAATGCAACGAAAGTTCTGAAAGATGGGGATTTGGTTGAGGTTGATGGAAAAACGGGCAACGTTAATATAATCACTAAAAAGTAGTATTTTTACGAAAAGTTTATAAACCAAAGAATTTTTTTTATGTTCTATGAAACCTGTATTTATGTTTGATGTGTACAAGACGCTGGTTGATTGCCCAGGATGGGAGTCATATCTAAATGAAACGCCTGCATTAAAGCAATTGGAACAAAATTGGTTAAAAGATCGAGCACAATATCAAGAGGCGTATGCAAGAGCGTTTGATACAGCAGTAGAAGAGGGAAAGTGTGAAGCAAGGGCGTATGAGGAAGTACGACGAGTGCTTGGTCAGTTTTATAGCCGTGGAGCGATGGGCGTTTATTCGTCTGGTTCGAAAAATTTTATTTTTCAGATGCTTGAGAGTTCTGGTTTACGGAGTTTATTTTCTGATGAGAAGTTGATACTTTCTACTGCAGATGATTTGAGAGTTGCGGCGAAAGATACGCCAATTGCGTTTCAGACGTTAAATCGTTATTTGAACGCACAGGCGTTTGGCATGCAGTCGTATGTGGATGATTCTGAGAAGATTGTGAAAGCAGCGGTGGCGTCGGGTGCAGGGATTGGATGTGTGTATCATGTGGATAGATCTTCTGGAGGGAAGGGGATAGAGAAAGAAGGGTATAGAGTGATTGGTTCGTTAGATGGGATGTTGATTTAATTCTTCTTTTTTTCAAGCAAAAGCTTTTTGTAGTAGTGGTTTTATTTTCTTTCTATGATTCAAATTAAAAAATTAAATTCTAACGCAGTTATTCCTTCGTACGCACATGCGCATGATGCAGGTATGGATTTATATGCGTCAGAGAGTATGGTGATTAAAGCGGGGGGGCGTGTGCTTGTGCCGACGAGTATTGCGATGGCGATTCCTGCAGGGAATGTAGGGCTTATTTGGGATAAGTCGGGGATGGCGGCGAAGTTTGGGTTGAAGGTGATGGGGGGCGTGATTGATGCGGGGTATCGCGGTGAGATTAAGATTATTGTGCATAATTTGTCGTCTTTGGATTACCATGTTGAGGTGGGGATGAAAGTGGCGCAGATGTTGATTCAACCAGTTATGCAACTGCCGCTTAGGGAGGTTGATGAGTTGGATGCGACGGTTAGGGGGGAAGGGGGGTTTGGGAGTACGGGGTTGAAGTAGAAAAGGGCACATAAGAATAACCATTGTTTATTGGGTGATTTTGAGATCTCTTTCTAGTTCGGCAACATCATACTTTAAATGGATTTTTTTCTCATGTAATATTTCAAGAAATCGCCAATGGCAGACTTGAGCAAACTCACATGCTGGACCTAGAGAAAAAGTATTTTTACTGTATTTTTCAAGTGCTTTTTCTATTAAATCTCTTTTGAATATATCTGTTGAAAGAGTGACTATGTGAGACATATCCTCTATTAAAATATTGGAGTTGATAATTTTTTTGGTTATCTCTTCCATTTTGCCCAAAAGTCTTCTGAATCTATCCTGGGATCAATTAGTTCGCGCCAAAAGAGGCTGCTTTTTTGAGGGTCTTCAATGATTGGCCAGAAGTCTTTTGCGAGGGGCTTATCTTTGACTGCGTGAAGCATTTCTGTCGTTGGTTGCCAGTCGATGTTGAGAAAAGTGCATAGGCCGATATAGTTATAACAGCGTTGTTTGAGATATTTTATTTTGGCTTGTTCAAAATCTAAAGAAGTTAAGGTTTGCCATAAATGAATGGCTTTTGTTCCTATAATATTGGTTGCGTTGCTGATTTGTGAGAGATCATTGATAAGTATGCCATTGATTTGCACAGCAAAAGAGATTAATCCATTGATGATATCGCCTTCGTAGTGAGTGTGGGTGGCGTTATCAACGGAAAATTTGATGTTTTTGTAGATGCAATAAAGTGTAATGTTATTGTAGGGTAAATCGCTTATTTTTTCTTGCCATAACTCAATGGGACGTAGGTTCTGGAATTGTTTGATGACTAAAATATGGTCTTTGCCGTATATATCACACACATCAGATATAGCATAAGGGCCAAAATTATCGTAACAAATCTGCGGGTTAATGTCAGAGTATAAGGCGTAGGCAAGATGATAACAGGCGCTTGAGAGTTTGCCTAGTTCTTTTGCGATTGCAGGAGTTGCAGGGGTGAGATTGGAAAGATATAGTTTTATTTCGTTTTGAGAATGAATACAATTCGTACCCTGCAGAGCGAAGGGGTCTTGAGGACAGATGGATTGAAGAAAGGAGTAATAAAATGTGGCGAGGCGTAAGAGATCTTTTTTATTTGTGCCGGCTATTTTTGCTTTGATGAGGGTGAGTAACATTTCGGCGCGAATGACACTAGGAGAATGTAATAGAGGGGTGATTTTGTTTGGATTGTATACGGTGGCAGTATTAATGATTTTTAAAATTCTATCTGTTCCTTGTTTGGCATATAATGGAAAGATGTCAAAGCAATCAATGGGCTGCAGGGTGGAAAAGTCCATTGAGGCTAGGCCTGAACTGACAGCGTCTAAAAATTCATCTATCCAAAACATGTTCTTCTCCTCCCTGTTGTTGATCTATTAGATGAACTTCGCCGGTTGTGCCGCACATTTCAATGAACATGCCGTCTTGGAGGATTTTAGTTGATGGATTATTTGTGTGAGGGCATTTAGCAGAGACGATACAGGGGGTTCCCATTTCTCTGCTGACAATTGAGGGATGAGAGGTCATGGCGCCGATGTCGCAGATTATTCCGGCCGCTTTTCCCATTAACATTACCATGTTGGGATCGGTGATTTTTGCTACTAAAATATCACCCTCTGAAAATTTGATGAAATCTTCCGGAGTGTGAACTATTTTAACTCTTCCTCGTGTTTTTCCTTGACTTACTCCTAGACCCTGTATGATTTTTTCCATTTTACGCTCTCAAATATTCTTCTATAACCCTATCAATAGATTTTCGCACCGCTTCTCTGATTAAATCCCTTGTTCGCCTAAAATCAGTAAGAGTTCCTCCAAACGGATCATCTACTTGTCCTTTCATTCCAGCATACTCACACAGAGTGGCAATTTTTGGTGTTTCTTCTTTTCCTTCGTAGAGTTTTCTCACGTAATCAGCATTGCTCTGTTTCATAGCAAGCACCAGACCAACATCTTCTCTTACTTTTGTTTGCTGATGAAACCTATTTTCAGGAACCAAACCAATTTCCAGAAGGACTTGGTTTCGCTTTACCACTTCGTCGGCCATCAAATATCGAACACAATACCCCACTATTCTTCTGGTTTCTTTGTCCCCTTTTTCCACTGCAAGAGCAACTTCTTCCTTTTTTGCTACAACTTGCTTAGCAGTATCTTTGGTGCTCCCTTGATATGTCCCACTTTTGAATCCAATTTCAATATAATCCAGCAAAAACTGGAGGGGAAACTTAAATAGGTCGGTTTCAGCAAGCTCAGCTTGAGTTCCACTAGAATAAATCATGACGTTGTTTTCTAATCCGGACTGCTTTACATAGTCTTTTGCAATGGTTTGGGCCATAGGACTTCTGCCGCCGTTGCATGTACAAATGTATTCTATTGTGAGTATTTTTCCCATTAGGAGAGGAGGGTGTAGAGAACTATTTTAATCTTTGTTGTAATTTTGTAACAACAAGTAGAAATGTTTAAATAGTAAGAGAGTATAATATTATAATAACGAAGAATTGTTAAATAAAGTATGAAAAACGTAAAAATACGTAAAGTTTATAAGTAAGTATTACTTATATCTGATTGGTGATGAACTTATGACAGAATTGGAAATGGCAAAAATGTCGGAACGTGGACAGATAATAATTCCTAAAGATATTAGAAATTATGTTGGAGCGGGCGAAAGTACGATTTTTACAATTATACCTCTCGATCATGAAACAATTGTTATGAAAAAATTGGATAAGAAGAAACTGTTGAAAGAATTTGCCCAAGTTAGAGCAGGGGTAAAACAGAAAATGAATGAAGAAGAGGTCATGGAAGAGATTACACATTATAGGAAAGAAAGGAGACGGTAAGTATGAATAGAGGAAATAATCCTCAGTTAAAAGTAGTTATTGACACTAATGTTATTATTTCGGCAGCAATTTCCCCTTATGGTCATCCGGCAAAAATATTTGAGATGTTGCTTCTGGGGGAAATTGAGAATTTCACCAGTGAAGAGATGCTGGAAGAACTAATTGATGTACTTCATAGAGAAGAAATTGCAGAAAAAATGAGTGAATCGCAACGAGAATTTATGATACACCATGCAGAGATTTTTTCGGTGAAGTTAAAACCAACGGAAAAGATGCAAGTGATTTCTGAAGACCCTGATGATGACAAAATTGTTGAATGTGCGGTTTTTGCAGGCGCACAGTATATCATTTCAGGGGATGAACATCTTTTAAAATTACATGAATTTAGAGGCATAAAAATGGTAACGCCAGCCTATTTTTGTAGCATCATGGAGAGGGTGAGAGAAAAGCATGACTGAAGTTCTTTTAATTCTGCAAAGACAGGGACTTGAATTACAGGAGGCAAAAGCGTATGTGGCACTGCTGGATTTAGGAGAGGATACTGCGGCGAAGATTGCGGAAAAAACAGGAATAGGACGAGTGCATATGTATCAAATTCTTGCTAAACTTATGGATAAAGGTTTAGTGTCATTTGTAATTAAGAATAATGTGAAGTATTTTATTCCGGCAAAGCCCGAGGTGTTATTAAAAGAGTTGCGGGAGAAAGAGCAAGAATTGCAGAAGATATTACCAGAATTGAAAGCACGCTTGGAGTTGCCGGTTCAGGATATTAAAGTTGAAGTGTATAAAGGTGTTGAGGGCTTTCGAACGGTGCTGAAAGATAGGATTGCCTGCGGGGGGGATCTGTATTCGTTTGGGGTGGATGAGGATATGTTTAAAGAGAAATTTGGCACGATTGTTGAGCAGTTTTTTCGAGAAGAGAAGGAGAAAGGGTTGAAAGAGTATATTTTGACAAGTGAAAAAGCAAACTTTACGTATGGAGAAAAGCATGTGGAGTATCGGTTTATTCCTGATGAGTTTTTTGATCCGACGCCGACAGCAATTTATAAAGATAAAGTGTTGATGGTGGTTTGGGAGCCGTTGACAACGATATTGATCCATAATAAGAATTTAGCAGAGGCGTATCGCAAGCATTTTTTGCTTTTGTGGAAGGTTGCGAAGAGGAAGAGATAGAAAAAAAATGGAATCGAAAAATCTAGATTTATTTCAACTTTAATTTAGTCTTGATATTCTTGACCTCTTTATGCAAATCTAGCAGTATTTTATGTGATTGCTGATCGATATGCAGGTCACGCAAGTCTTTTTCTAGGTCTAATTCGGCGCGGGCTTGGTCTCTTTTAGAAGCGCGGTTTTGGGCCATTAAGA
>CAYSCV010000016.1:0-19779 GCA_964429715.1 uncultured Methanosarcinales archaeon | reverse complement strand
GCAATAATGGTGAGAATGATGGTTACAAGTACTCCTGCGGCCATGGCTTTTTTTGTGTGTAGAATCATGTTATTTAATCAAAACATTTTTTTAATTTGCCGTTGCTCATTTGTTTAGGTATTGAAGTGTCGCCAAATGGAGTTTGGGCTAGATAATCGTCATTTAAGCCGTCTTTATCATTGCCACCATACACGGTTGGGAAGAAGCAAATATGGTACCCATCGGGAGTGTAGACTACACCATAATCTCGTAAATTATCGCTTACATCGTTTACGATGTCTTCCCCTAAATTAGGGGAGCGGATGACGTTACCATTGTATTTTTTTGTGGAATATTCTATTTTGATGGAATTGACTTCGCGGATTGTATCGCTCGGAGAAGCGAGTTTCTCTGCCCAAGTTTTATCATTTAAATAACGTGCGTCAAATGATTTGACAACATTTTCATCAGCAATGACACATAATTTCATCTTAGGGATAGTAAAACTTAAATCAGTAACTATTTGTTTGCCAGCAGTGCCACCGTAGGTCATGACAATTGTTTCGTCTTTAACTGAATCATATGAAAAAGTAATAGAAGTACCTTGTTCTTTTAATTCAGGTAAACCGCCCTGTTTATAATAGGCGAAACATGGACCAGTACTTTTAGTCATTTTTTCGAATGTTGTTTTTAATGAATTGATTACAGTTTTATGTTCGGAAGGAACGCCGGCTTCTTTGGCGGTTAATTGATCGGCACCCATACTGACATCAGGAACGTAATCTTTTAAAGTTTCAGCGCTGTCTTTAAGTTTATCCAATGCACCAGAAGGGCCGAAGTAAAAGAAACCCAATAAAATTAAAACAATTAAAGGAATGATGTACAAAATGATTTTAGTCATACCTTCCATTATAACAAGCCACCTAATTTGCCAAACAATGAATCAGCACTATCACTTAAAAAACCATACCAGACAATAAAAGCTATTAATAACAGGACGGCAAGGATAATCATGACTAATTGCCAGACTTCCATCTCTCCTTTTTTGTTGAATGTAGTCATGGTGCTAACCTCCCTTTCAACGTCCATATATAATACAATAATAAAATTCCCAACAAAATACAGAGAATGATAATCACAATCGATTCGGGACTGGAAAAATCTACTTCTCCTTTTTTTGTGGGGATTGCCATTAATTAGATATTGTTATTATGCTTTCTTAGTGCGGAAGCAACAAACATTGGTAGCAGGAGGTGGACAATCGAATGCTTGGGATACTGTACCTTTATTCTCTCCAGCAGGAGGGTTAAGACAAGCAGTTTCGGCGATACATTCGCCGCCTTTACTTTGACAATCTAATAATCCACCTTCTAATTTTGTGGTCTTACTGGTAAACAACAGCATCAAAATAACCAACACTACCAGCGCAATGACTGCGCCAATGATGATCCACCACATGTTCGCATCGGCTTTTTTATTCATGGAGAATCACCCAATTAAGCCCATTTGCAGCTGCTGCCTTCACATGATGATTTGTCAGTGTTGCTTTTACAAGATGTAATTTGGGATTCAAATTCGCTGATTGCTTTATTTTTGCCGTCTTCAGATTTGCTGGACATTGCGGCATCATAGGCAGTGGTAAACGCACTTTGAGTAGAAGTACTTGGACGGCAGTCGCCGTAGGTTATCTGCATCTTTACTAACTGGGCGTTACCTTCTTTACTGACGCCTTGAGAGAAGACACTAATTCTTCCCGTGAAAATAACAACTAAAACGACAAGCACGATTAATGCGATTGCGGCTACAATAATTACATTTAACGATAAATCACCTTTTTTTGTTTTCATATACACACCTCTATTGTTTGATTGTAGTTTGATTATATTATAATTAGGTGTTGAAGAGTAAATTCATATATAAACCTTGCGTCTTAATTCAAGTGGGGAGAATGTTTAATCGCAGAGGTAGAGGACAGTTTCAATTAAGCCGCCGCCTTCGACAGTGATGGGATTTAAGCCAGAGGTATCGCGTGGTTTAGTTTTTGGGCAGCCACCTTTTTTGGATTTGATTACAGATAAGATAACTGGCGCTGGGGCTTGTTTGTAGATCAATTTTGCTTCGAATTCGTATTTTTTGTTCCATTTGCCCAGAGTGTCGTTGAGGAATTTAGTGGTGGTTTCGTTGAAAAATTCGCAGCAGTGTTTGTTGTCGCATGAATAAACGGTACAAAAAGAATTGCTTTGGCTTTGGGGGTTCTTAGCGCAGTCTTCAAGGACGTCTTTTCCTAACGCTGGATAGACTTTTTCGCCACCCTGTTGGATGCATTCAATGTTGGTTTTTAACAAAGCCGTGGCGGTGGATGTAGCTAAACCTTTACGGGTGAAGATTTTTTTACTGGTATCTTCGTTTAACGCGAACATAGCAAGGAAGAGCATACCTAGCGTTAAGAGAATGACAATGACAACGAGGCCGATAATTTCCATTTGGGCTTTTTTTGTTTGTAATGGGTTGATTTTCAGAGGTTTCATGAGTAGGCCTCCACGACGAGGTAGCCATATCTGTATTGAGGGGGGTTCTGGGCAAGGTCGTCGCGCAGGGTTATGGTGAAGTAGGTTGGTTCTTTACGGGTCCAGTCTTTAACAGTTTTGCCGTCGGGTGTTTTTTTCGTTTTTTGTTTATTGTAGATCTGCCATTGTTGAGCGGTTGGATAGACTTGGATAAATGTGATGTTACTATAGGAAAAGAGTTGGAAGTAATAATCGGAATTGTCTTGGAAGTGGCTTTTTGTTTTAGGGGTAGGTTCAGGGGGAGGTGAGGAAAGAGGAGGTGAAGAAGAAGGAGTTGCGGAATTTAATTTGATTAAATCGACGCAGTTGTCTTCGTGTTCGGCTTCGCCTTTAGTGCACATCAATTCAGGAAGGAATAGGGCTTTGATTGTGGTATCCATGGCACGGCTGGCTAATAATTGTTCTTGTTTTTCTTGGGCGGCGGTTTGCTGGTAGCGGGCGTAGAAAATGAGGCCGAAGGCGACGAGGATGAAGAAGATAAATAGTACGGCGATGGTTTCAGTGATGTGCAGTTGGGCTTTTTTGTTGTGAGATGCAATCATTTTTTGAAGTTAATTTGTTTTTTTTTAATTATATTTTTTATTTGTTTGAAGTTAGTTGATAGATTATCAATATAAAGCGATGCAGTCGCCGTGTTCGGAGAGGCCTTGGTTGGCTTTCTTGACTTTATCTGCGGCTTCGATGAGGCTTTCACATAATGTAAAAGTAGGATCGTTAAGACAGCCTGTTAATTTATTGGAAAGGGAATCTAATGAACTTTTAATGTTAGGTTCGTTTTCAGTATAATATCCCAAACAGCCGCTGGCAGTGGATTTAGTAAATTGATCCATTTTTGTTTGGTCTTGGGAATAGTGTTCAATGACGGTTTCGGCTTTGCGTTGATAAATATCAGTTACGTATTTCATGCGAGCAAAGGCTTTCTTCATGCTGCAACGATACATTTCTTTATCTTGGGCGAAAATGGCGGCGTATTTGGCGGCGTCACGTTCGTCGGAAAGAGAGATGACGCGGAGAGGGGTGAGAGTTTTTTTTGTCCAGATGGCGCCTTGTTTTTGGTAGTAGTCAAATGTATTTTTGCCAGTGAAGACAATGGCGCTTACTTTATTGTTGTCAAATTTTTGCAGGCTTAACGGAAGAGGTTTGTTTGATTTGATTAGTTGGCCGCTGATGTCAATTATGCGAATTTGAAAATTGTTGCCAGGGTCAAGGGTTTGGTATTCTTGTTCGGTTGTGATTTTTTTGGTGTTGAATTCATTGCCGGTGGCTTTGAGGAATTCTTTGGTGAACCCATCGTTAGAGGGATTATAAATAAAATATTTTGTATTTGAGGATGTGACGAATAACATATCAGCAACTTTATAAGGGAAATTATAAGGCAAACTCCAAGCAATCATTTTGGCGGCTTTAATTTCGTTAGGACTGAAGATAGGATCAACGATATTTTCCGCGCGGGCGCTGGTTTCTTTCAAGCCGTAGGTGGTTACTTGGTCTTCACAATCAAAATATAATGTAAAATCGGCTAAGCCGCCGATGTCAATGACATTTTTTGTTTTTTCGGAAACTTGGGCGCCGGTAAATAATGATTCCATAGTTCTTACTAAATCCTGACCGAGATTTTCTTCAGCTTTAAATTTTTCTTTGACGACAATACCGACAAAGAATAAGAGAATGACGCCGCCGGCAACCAACATATAAATCCAATTAAATCCTAGTTCGAGCTGTGCTTTTTTAGTGAATGTCATAATTTGGTTTAATTAATTGTTGTGAGTACTGTTCGTTATTGATTTTTGGGGATGAGAGTGAATCGATTATTCGTCTGCGGTGACAGACGTGAATTGGAGCTGGGTTTTGTCGCCTTTGCCTTCCATAAGAAGACGGAAGGAGCCGCGTTTAATTTCTTGGCAGATGAAGCCGACCGATTTAGTATCTTGGGGATCCGCGGTTTCTTCGTTCTCTTTTACTACGGAAATCTGATATACTTTTAATGGAGTTAAGGCAGTAGGAGTGAGGAAGACGTTTTGATCTACGATGTTGTAACCTTTTTTTCCTTCTTCATTTCCTTTTATTGCGTCTTGCCAGACGCTGCAGGCAAGGGGGTCTTGGGCACATAAAGATTCTATCTCTCCTTGGGCGGGTTCTTGATCCATATTGACAAAACAGATTTTATTGTAATTGCCGGGAACGCGGAAATCTTTGACGCGGACGGCACCGTATTCAGTGTAAATTTTCTGGACACTACTTGAAAGATCGCTGCTGAATTTAGCGAATTCTACTTTTTCGCCGCTGGCGATAAAACCGCTGATCATTTTGTAGCCAAAGATCATGATGAGGGCGAAACTTAACGCGGCGATGATGAAGACGAAGACTTGGCCGACGCCCATGGCTTTTTTATTTAGGTGATGTCTTGATTTTTTTTGGTTGTCCATGTTTATTTGTGATTTGCATTTATTTTTGTGCATGCTGGTTCTATTTTTTAGTTTTACGTTTGTCGGAGAGCTGGCGTAGTTTAGCGAATAAATCATCGGCTTGTTTTTGGCTGACGATGTCTTCGATTTTTTTGTCTTGAGTTTTTTGAGCGATGTTTTCCAATTTGTCAAAGACGCTACGTTCGGCTGGTTTCAACCCTGGTTTGATTTCGTCTTTATGGTCAGCGTATTTTTGGGCAGCTTGCTGTAACGCAGGGAGGGTGTCGGTTTTCTTTTGAAGGATGGTGTCAAGGTGGGGAATGGTTTTGGAATCGCGACTAAACGTACTAAAGACGGATTCGCGCATACGATTTTTTAATTTGTCTTGTTCTTTGCGTTCGAAAGCAAGGAATTTATCACGAAGACCGGCAGGTGTTTTTGTGATTGAATTTAGTTGAGTAGGAGGGGGAGTGCGGGCAGAGGAAAGAGTATTGATATTCTTGCTGCCACTTTTACTGCCTGGGCTATACTTGTAATAATAGATCAAATATCCTATGCCGCCAACGATAAGGAACAGACCAATAAATAAGAAAATCCAAGGGAGGAGAGAACTTTTGGTTGAAGTTGTTATGTCTGTTATGGTTTTCTTTTTTGATTTTTCTTTTTCTAATTCAATTTCTGCGGTGGTTTTGGGAGGGAGGCCCTCTTTTGCACAAGGATCTTGATAGGAAGTGTATTCTACATAATTGGATGATTCATCTCCATCATAGTCTTCATCTGTATCTTTGATGCCATCACCATTGGAGTCAGGGTTTTTGTAATCTAATTTGCAGTTTTCAGAGTTGTACTGTTGTTCCCAAGCGTCAGGCAAGCCGTCACCATCAGTGTCTTTCTTTTTCTCATTGGCTTTCAAATCGTCAGAGGCACAGCCTTGGGCATCGACAATTTTACCGGCATTGGTTTTAAAGCATTGGTCACAACTATCGGCAATGCCGTCGCCGTCGTTGTCTTTTTGAGTATAACTTTTTAATGAGCTGAGAGAATTATTGGTGTAATCGGCAGCAGTGTAACAAATGGTGCCACTTTTTATTATTTCAATTTTTTCGCCGCTATAAGATTTGGCAGGAGCACAGTCTTTAGCGTTAAGAGCTTGGCCATATTTTAATGATTTACAGCCGACTTGGGTATCAAGGCAATGCATTTCGATGGAAATAGAAGAACAAGTTTCATTGGCAGTGAAGTCGATTGTGGGCGCTTTTGTGTCATTGGCGCAAGCATCATACGTTTTGTTGGTAAGCATAATACCATCGCTGGCAACAAAAGCGCTCCAACGACCAACGATGTCTTTTGCTTTTACGCGCGTTGTATAGGTGTGGGTTGTATTAAGACTCATTGTGGGAATTAAAATTGGGTTAGTGTAGGGAATTGTGGCATTGAGGATGAGGATGCCTTTGATTATGGCGTCGGGAGGAAGGGTATTTGAGGGTGAATTGGTAGAATTGGCAGCGGAGAAAGTAGAGGGGGAAGCGGCTGCAGGGGGTTTCCAAGCAGTTGGAGCAGGGGTGTAATAGGAGATGTAATCTTTAGTAGAGTTGATTGCGTTTAACGGAGGTGTTGTTGTGTCTGGTTCTTTGATACCTTGGTCGTACACCTCATAATAATATTGAGTGATATTTTTCTTATTGCTATATACCATGACGGCAATGTCATTACTACCGCAAGTGTATTTGCCATCTTCAACGGAAGTTATTTGAGGGGCGGTTAAATCAATGGTGAATTCGAATACTCCTTGCGAGGTGTGTTCTCCCATCACACAGCTAAAAGGATATTGATAGGTGCTTTCTTTTAGGTTGGTTAGAAGTTTAGTGTGAGTGGGTGTGCCGGCGCCATCCAAAAGGATTTTGGTGTCGTTTACACTATAGGTGCATTTGGCTTTTTTAGAGGTGATGATTTGGAGATTGATGTTTGTTGCGGCGTAAGTTTCTTTATTTGGACTAAATGAGAGAATGGCGCCAAGCTGGCTGTAATCAACGGTGAGATTAAGAGAGGTGAGGTTTGATAGATCGCCGGCGCCGTTTTTACAGCGGAAGGTGAGAGGGAAGATTTTTTTCAGACCGATGAAATTGTTGACAAAAAAATCAGCGGTGTGGGTTTGGGTGAGAATACGTTTTTGGGAATTGAATGAAAAAGGATTAGGTGTGCTGGCAATGTCTGCTTGCGCACCAGGGAAAGCGTAGGGCATTAATTCATAACTGGTATGGCCTTTATCACTAAATTTACAGAGAGTTTTGTCGTCAGTTTTTAGTGAGAGAGTGGTTTTGATGCCTTCTAAAACTGGATTAGGGGCGGCTTTTGTTTCGAGAATGGCCGGAGGAGAAGGGTCGTATTCAAGATTCATTTTTTGTTCAGGGGAGAGTTCGCCATCGCTATTTTCACAGCGGACAAAGAGTTCTTTGGTGCTGCCTTTAGGATCGTATGCGGTTGTGCCTGATTCGTTGGGGAAGAGGGGAACTTGATAGTTTTTTTCCGCAGTTGGCGCCAATATCCTAAATGAAGGGGCGTCGGCGTAGGAAAAGTCGGAGAGGAAATCGTATTTGCATTGAGTTGTTGGTACACGAGTGACGAACTGCCATAAGAAAGGGACAGTATTACTGACACCCCACATTTGATCGTTATAATATTGTAACAACGGTTTTTCTAGGCGGATACCGTAGCCGTCGATTGTGATGAGACCACAAGTAGGTTTGTAGATTATTGTTTTTCCACTGTCGGTTGAGTAATAGCAAATTTGAGTGGAGTTTGAGACTTCAAATTCAGCGGCGTATTCTTTGTAATTTGTGTTTTTGATGGATTCACAGCCGTTGCCTAGGCAATAATAAGTTTTGTCACAGGGGTAGCCTTTGGTGTTACAAGTGAAGCCGACACTGGTTTTCGTGATAAAGAATTCTTCCCAGCCGTAGGTTGCGGGCATTTCGATACGTTTGCCTTCATGCAAAGTGATTTGAGTTTGAGGAGGAGTGAAGTCGATAGTAAATGCAAAGTAATCGGTGTGGATTTTTGCAGGGTCGACGACTTCGGTGCAGAGAATTTTATGTTCGCCGATATATTCTTTTTCAATGAAGCCGTCTAAGATTGGGGTTTCGTGTTCTTTGCCGACTTCGTCAATGATATTAAATTCGATTATTTTTGCTTGAGTTTTCGTGTCGTATAATGCACAAGTGGCGGCGACATCGGTGTGGATTTTAAATGCGATTTCGGTTTTGGAGATGATGGCGTTGAACGCAGGATAGATGACGTCGATGTTTTGATCGAGGTCGAATAGGACTTGTTGTTCTTTTGTATTTGTGTTGCCTTGGTCATCGGTACAGGAAGCAGAGATGTTATATTTGACGCCTTTTAAGTTGTCAAATGAAACTTCTTTTGTGGTTGAGGCGCGAGGAATGTTTTTGGTTATATGTTCACCTTCGGGAATGATGGACGTCAGCGTGACGTTGCAGATAACGGGTTCGTTTAATTCTTTTAATGCAATGTTTAAGATCGTTGTGTCTTTAGTAGTTTTAGGTTCGGCGATGATTTCGAATTCGGGAAGAAGAGTGTCCACATAGAAAAAAGCTTGTTGTACATCTTCTTGGTTGTGATATTTGTCAGTGGAATAAAATTGGAGACTATAGACTGCGCCGGGAATTTTTTTCTGAAGAACGTCTGAGTTTTTTAAGACGGCGATGTTGAGTTCTTCGGGTTGGACTTTATTTCCGCTGTAGGATACTGCGCTGAAATTGGTACATTGAGTTTGGGCGCCCGATTCAGCGCTGGTTAGGCAGTACTTGAGGATAGATAGAGGGCTGCGTTGGGAGGGGGTGAGATGGGAGCTGTCGTCACCACGGAAAATGATGTTGGGGTGGCCGAAAGAGAGGATATTTTGGCCAGTGCTTTTAATGATGGTTTTAGGAGGAGTCATATCGACTTTGCAGGCGAGACGTTCGGTGTCTAACGTGAAAGCTTGACAATCATCGATTTCGTCGCCGTCGCTGTCTTTGAAACAGTTGGCGCCGCTGATATCTTTTTCACCATTCCAGCGGCAGCGATTCCAATTGCATTTGTCTTTTGATGGTTTGATTATGCCGTTGATGATTTCAACGTTTTCATTATTGGCGCATTCTTTTTCAGTCGTGTAGGTGTAGCAGTTGGATTGAGGTGTGGGAATTTTTCCGCAGCTGGTACATTCTTTTACTTGGGGGTCGGAAAAACAGCGGCCAAGAGAAGAACAAATGTCGGCAGTGCAATAATAATTTTCGAATAGAGTGGATGGGGGGACTTTGGGCCCGCAAAGAGTGCATTTGTCATCGTTGTTGTAGGAAGAGGGGAGGCAATAGCCAGTACCGGTTTCGGACGTGACTTGGGTTGGTAAAGAAATGTCGCCGTAGGTGATGAGAGAAGGGTTGTCGGCGCCAGCAAGCCAGTGACATTCGGAGGAGAGGCAGTTGTTGATTTCACAGGATTGTTTACTGTTGTATTGGAAGCAATTACTGATGGAGGTACAGCTGTTGCATTGGTCGACAATGGACGAGGTGTAGTCGACAAGCGGGGAGGAGTAGTCGAAGTAGCAGAAATTTTTGGCTTTTTTGGTGTCGGGAGCGGCGGCGGTGAGTTCGGATTCAGGAGTGCCGTAACAAAAATCTTTTTGGTAATATAATCCGAACGGATTGCCAGCTTTACGGCAGAGATCAGCGTTTTTACAGTCGGCGAAGGAAGGAGTGATTTGGGCGCAGTAGTAATCGTCGCCTGACGCGTCTTTGTCTTTACAAGATGTTTGGGATTCTAAAGTGTTTTGGTCACTGCAGGTCCAAATTGTTTTTCGAGTGTCGGAATTGCCGGTGAGACAGAATTTGGCTGAGCCTTGAGAAGTGAACTTGTTTTCACAGTCTTTAACGCCAAGAGTGATGGTTTGGGATGCGGCTTTATCTGTTGGGCCTTTGCCGTACACGGCTAAAAGTTCATAGGTGTAGGTTTCTTGCCATTGGACATTTATGTCGATGTATTGCAAGTCGGTTGGACCAAGATTTTTAGTGGTTACTGTATTGGTTGATTTTTCGGTTATTTTTAATTCGTATTTTACTATTTCCGGACAGGGGCGGAGCCATTGTAAGAGAACTTCTTTTTTCCCGGGAACGTGATTGGCGGAAAATGATTCAACGGGTTTTGTAACGCCTTCGACGCAGACGCCTTGGTAGCCAGTTAAAGGGAGGTCTTTGGTGACGGTTTTGCCTTTGGTTATTTCAAAGAAATCTTGTTGTTTGGATTGTTTGTTGGTGTAGGTTGCAAGAATGCTGTGTTTTTCTTTGCCTTCTTTGGCTTTTAAAGTGATTGGGATTTCGTATTTTCCGTCTTTCATGGAAAAGACGCGTAAGATACCATCAACAAGAATTTTTGCTCCGGAAATGCCAGATTCGCCTTTGTCTTGAATGTTATTATTATTGATATCTTCAAAAACGATGCCTTGAACTCCTTGTTTGGGGGTGAGTTCGAGGATGAATTCTTGAGGAGAAGTGGTTGGGGTGATGTCGATGATTTTGGTGATGGAATTATAACCTATTTTGCTGATGGTAAATGT
Source organism: uncultured Methanosarcinales archaeon (assembly GCA_964429715.1). Lineage (GTDB taxonomy): Archaea > Nanobdellota > Nanobdellia > Woesearchaeales > GW2011-AR9 > JACPNA01. Next base: position 9,217 of record CAYSCV010000016.1, on the reverse strand, counting down.
ATATTTTCCGAGAGGAAGGTTTTCAATGGTGAATTTGCCATCTATGTCGGTTTTAGGAGTTATAGGTGGGGTATTGGTTGGTCCTTCCCAAGAGAGGAGTGCGTCTAACGAAGGAAGAGGAGGATTTTTATCATCTGTTTTTTGTTTGACGGTACCAGATAGTTTGCCTGTGCCTTGGCCTTTTTGTAAGACCACGGTTTGGGTGTTTTCTTGATCTGATTTGATGGTGACCGAGAGAGAGGTTGAGAGGTAGCTGGAGGCTGTGACTTTCAATAAATAACTGCCTGGATTTAATTTAATAGTAGCGAGACCTTGAGGATTGGTTGTAGAGGGAGTTTTTATGTTTTCCATGTTAATGACAGCGCCGGTGATGCCGACTTCTTTTCCGTCGATAATTTCAACGACAGTGACAGTTAAATCAAGGGCTTTTAGTTCAAGGGCGCAGATGGTTTTAGCGCAAGTGACAGCGTCCATGGGTGGACCGATATTGAAGTTTGTGTAGGTTTCAAGACCTTTGAGTTTAGCTTGTTTGAGACATTGGGATTGGATTAGATTATATTGGCAGAAATTGCCCACTTTACAACAGCCAGGAGAACATTTAACGGTGTACTCTTCGTCAAGAACTTCTTTGCCGCCCAGAGCGGTGCATTTGCCTAAAGCGTGTTCTTGGCAATCGATGTCGCAGGTGACTTTGGCGCAGACATCGACTTTTTTACAGTCAAGTTGAGGAGTGAAATATTGGTCAAATTTGCAGGCGGTATCTTTAGCGCAATCGGCTTTGGCTATAGTGTCGGTGATGCCTGATACGCAATACAGATCTTCGGTGGTTTTGGGGTTAGTATAACAGCCGGTTGTTTCGGCGGATACGGTGAGAACGGAGAAGAGAAAAATAAGTAAGAATATAGCAAAAACTACCCAGCATCTACCTCTTTTTATGCGTACCATTTAATAGACTGGATAAAACAGTAGACGTTTATAAATGTTTGGAGCTTGAAACGGGGAGAAATTGAGAAAAAAAGGGGTTTTGAATATGTTGATGGAATTTTTAAGTGTTTTTGCTGATTTGACGCAAAGCGGTAAGGACGTCATCGAGTTCTTTCTTTTTTTTCTTTTGGAGTGGAGAGAGTTCAGGAGGGGATTGAGGTTTGGTTTGGTTGGAAATTGAGGGGAGAGGTTGTTGTTTTGTGTTTGATACTAATTCTTGCAATAAGTCTAATGCTTTTTTTTCTTTTTGTGTGAGGGTGGAAGGGATAGTTAATTTTTTGCGGTCGTATAATTCGACAATATTTTTGAGAGTTTTAAGATGGCTGCCTTCGTATTGGGCAATTGTCGCAAAGCGGCCAAATGATTGGAAGAAGTCGTCGCGTTCGTGTTCTTTGACTTTGGTTGAATGGAGTTGTTTGAGGGCTTGGCTTTGGGGAGTGGTTTTAAAGCTGAAGGGGGTGGTTGAGGGTTTTGATACGTTTGGAACTAAGGGTTCAGAAGGTGTTAGATGCACTTCTGGAGTTGGCTTTTGTTTTTGTTGTTGGATGTAGATGTAATAGCCGGCGCCGGCGAGGAGGATTATGATAAATAAAAACCAGATAAAACTGTTAGGGGATGATTCGTTTTTTTCTGTTGGAGATGTTTGGGCGGGGGTTTTATTGCTTGGACTTGCTTTAGTTGTTTTAGAATGAGGGGAAGAGTTTTCAGGGAGGAGGGGAATTTTTGTTGACGATTGAACTTGATGGATGATAAATCCATTTGAGGAGAGGTCTTCAACCGTGGTTATTTTTGTTTGGCAGAGAGATTCACATTGGGGTTTTTCTAATGGTTGATAATAAAATTCGTTTTCGTTTTTATTTCGGGCTTGGGCTTCGCAGATACCTTGGCGGTTTTGGTAGGAGCAGCTGAGTTTTTCGTTTGCAAGATAGGAGCAGCAACCGGGCTGACACCATTCTTCTTTGTTGTCGTTGGGAATTGGACCGCTGAGGCAGTTGCCAAGGAAGTCTTGCTGGCAGGAACTTTTACAGAGGATTTGTTCGCATTGAGGAAAGTTTTCTTTGGTGCAGTCTTTGTTTTCGATGAATGATGTTTCGAGGTTGCATTGTTTGTTTTGGCATTCTTCGAGGGCTTGTTCTTTGTCGATGGTTTGGCAGTAGAACGAGCTGTCTTTGGAGAGGAAGCAGCCGGATTGGGCGAGAGCTATAGGAAAGGTGAGGAGTACGAGGATGAGGATTAGGATTTTTTTCATTGTGTTTGACAACCAAATGTGGAACCGCCTGGGGAGCTACAAATTCCTGGTTTTTTATTTTTTAGATTATAACACTTTTTAGGAGGGTTATTATTATTTGGAGTGCAGGGACTGCAGCTGTCTTCTTTGCCGAACTTGCCGTCTTCGTTAACGTCAATAACAGTAGTTGTGCAAAGAGTGTTACAGCCGACTGATCCTGAACACCATACTTGTTCATTCTGTTCATTGGTGACAATACTGAATGCGGTTTTCCCGGCGCAGGAATGATCGATTTCTTTGTTTATTTTGGTTTTACATTTTGGTTTGCTGTCATCACCGCAAGTAGCATAATTTGAATACAAACGATAGTGTTTATTTCCATTGCCACAGATATTTCCGCGTTTTCCGTCACACGCTTCATATTCTTCTTCGACGAGAGCGGAGGTGTAACAGTCTGGTTCGGGATTGGTGTAACATGAGAATCCATCTATTTTGGGTTTCCAAGTGCCGGAATCACAACAAATATGTGTAGCTAAGAAAGGAGAGATTTTTTCTTCTGTTGGCGGTTTAGTTAAGTCGGCTTTTCCGTCCGTTCCAATTGGATATTTTTTTGTGTAATAATCTGTTCCAATAATATAAGGATAAGGGTGGTCTGGATTGTAATGAGGAATGCATTCTTTCACTTGAATAGTAGCTTCTTGGGAAGGAGGAGTAATTATTTTTTTATTTTCGTCTTTTTCTGAGCAATAGGCAGCAGAAAAGGAGAGTTTTAATTTACCTTTATCAGTTAAGGTTTTGAAAAGAGATTGAAGGGGTACTTTTAGATCTTGTTCTGTTAAATCTTCAAAATTATTTTTTTCTGTTTTTAAATTTGACCGATATTTTTTTAGGCCACTAGAAAAGAACTCTTCTTTCCAAGTATCTGTTGCAATGTCTTTATTTTCGTATGTTAGAAAAACGCTTTGAGTGACATCTTTGAGATTTGATTTTTCTGGTAAGCTGAGTGTTAAAAAGAATGGATCTTCTTGGGATATCCCATATCCTTTCTCATTGTCAAATAAATCACTATATTTCTTATTTTCTTTAAATGTATAAGGGATATCAATAGAGAAACTTGTTTTGATAGGCCGATCGATTAAGACGCGGACTTCCTGGCTATCTTCGGCGCCGTGGGCGTCTTTAGCCCGGGCGGAAAAAACTTTGGGAGTGGAGGAGGGTTCTTGGAGATATTTGGATTCTATTAGTAAGTGTTGTCCAGCAAAGTTCTGATTTATTCCGTCGAGGATATATGGCCCAGGCCAATTATTTTTTACTAAAGTACTGACGGAATCGAAGCGATAGTCTATTTTTTCATCTTCATCTGCATCGATTGCGTTTAACATAATATCAATATTTCCTAATTCTTTGTCTCCAGGGATGACTAAGTAATCGTAACTTTTTTCAGGACATTCTGAACGGTGGATGTAGTCCAAAGCGGGGGGTCTATTTTGTCTGGCGAATTGGTAGGTGTATTTCCCAGAGGGTTCATCAAGAATGTTTTTTGAAGGGAGGGTGAAAATAAAGAGGGTGTCACCGTTATCTAACTGTTTTTTTTCTAATGAAATGTCTAAACTGTTGAATTTTTCGTTGAATAGTTTACGTTGGCAGGAAAAATGTGATTGGCTTGTGGTGCATTTTTCACCAGGAATACTTTTTGGAGAGGTGTATGTGAAGAAAGGGTCTTTTAATTGTTTTTCGTCGTATGCAAATTCAACAAATTTTTTATCCCATTGCAGAGGAAAGATGACGGCAGAGTCAAGGAAGCTTTTGAATAAAGAATCGTAGAAGAAGTCGAAGTCGGCGATGTGAAATAGTTCTTCGCCGCCTAATTTTAAGGTTAAAGGGTATTTGACTTGGACGTTGATGCCGTCGTTTTCGAGTTTGATTTGCAGGTCTAATTTGCCCGGTTCGATGATTACTTTAGAGGATGTTTTGCTGGTGATGAGTTCGTTGATACAGGAGCCGATTTGGTCAGCGGTGTAGGCGAGGAGATCTTTTTCTATAACGTCTTTACGCAATTGAATTTCGCCGAAGCCGTATTGAGAATCGGGGAAGATGTAGGGGCAAGGTTGGTCTTTGTTGAATTCATCGCAAGGATAAGGATTTTCAGATTTGGTGTCGTCAGGGGGATAGATTTCGTTGGTGATGGCGTAGGCAATGCGGTCTTTTGAACCGGGAGGGGTTATGCCGGTTATGCCTTCGACGAATTCGAGACTGCCGCCGGGTTGGTCACTCCAGATTCTTCCTTGCGAGCCTAGCAAGATAATGCCGTCCTGGAGGATGTCGTGGAAGCAGTCTTCGACGCCGATGCGCAGACCTTCTTTTTGAAACAGGTTGCCAAAGACTTTTTCTTGTGAGTTTGTGAGTTGTTCTTTTTTTATGGAAGAGGTGAGTTGGATGAGAAAGATGGCAATGAAAAGTAAAAGAAGACCGACGATCATGAAAATAGTGACTTGGGCTCTACGAGAATGGGAAAATGACCTCTTTTGTACCATTGAGGAAACGAAAGAGGAAGAGACTTAAAAATGTATCTTTGAGAGACGGGTTATTTTAGTTTTTTGCGTTTAACGTTTTCTGGTTCATGAAGGAAGTTTTCAGTAGTGGTGATTGGTTTGCCTATCTTCTTCTCTGCGTCTTTGCGAGCGTTTCCTGCGACGGTGCCGCCTTCTTGTGCGGCGTCTTTGTTTTCGTTGAATCCTTGCGCGTCTTTTGAACGGGTTATTTCCGTTGTAACTCTTTCGCCGAGCATGCTGAAAATTAATTCTAAATCACCCATATGATCTCTTAAATTCTCTTTCTTTAATCTTTTGAAGTCTTTATATTCGCTTGGAGTCATGCCAAATGTTGCTTTTGATATTTCTGTGGTGAGAATTGCGTATTCGCGTTCTGTTCCTACTTCTCGCTTTTTCCATTCGTCGGTTAATTCGTCGCGGATGGCAATGCCGCGTACTCTTTTTTCTATCCAATCTTCAGAATAGCCTTTAGATTTATAGAGATCTTTCATTCGTTTCTGGGCTAATTCGGGGTTTTCTATTTCTTGTACGCGCTCATAGCCAACTTTTGCTAACCAGAGTTTAAATGGTTCGGCTTTAGGTGAAGGAATAGATTGTACCAATCGAAAGAGACTTTCTGTATTCAAACAGTCCGTTTCACGTAATTTACCATCATCTGCGAGTAATTTCAACTGGTTACAATTTGTAACCGTTTGATTTCCTTCTTCAATCAATCTATGCTTAAGAACTTTCCAATAATTCCTCGCATCGGCACTCTCAGATAAAGCCCCAACAATATCAACTACAGAAAACCACCATTCCTCTTTAAACCAGATTTTACGGATATGTTTTCCTTCAAATAACGCCAAGCTTGTATGCTTTTCCATAGAATCTTAACGTAAGAACTCCTATATAAACTCTATCCGCACTTGACCAGTGACCAGTGGGTTTATTTCCCTTCTTCGACTCTGAGCATCCCGGTTAATTTGGGCCAGAAGAAGTCAATGCCGGCGATGGCTTCGATGCGTTGGCTGCCGTCGGCGGTTGAGTAGCAGCGGACTTTATCTTTGCCGGTGAATTGGTTGATTAATGGGACTTTTAAGTCAGGGTCGTTGGAGATTAGGCGGTTCATATATTGGCAAATAGGGGTGGTGAAGCCTTTGTATTCGGCGATTAAGGTGGTATCTTTTCCTTTTACTTCGGTTATGGCGGTGATTTGTTTGTCGCCTTGACGTAAGATGTAAATGTCTTTGACGTTTTTGGCTTCTTTGAGGAGGTTGATTGGCAGTTTACCTTCAGGTGTGGTTGTTTTGCTAAAGAGGTCTTTGAAGAAGTTGATGATAGTATCTTTAATAGAAGTACTAGTGGTGATGCCATCTTTACTGTACATGATTGCGTTGAACTGGGGAGAGTACCAGAGTTCGCCTTTAGTGTCTAATCCTGTTAATGAGCATTTGATGAATTTGTCTTTGTCTGGGCCTTGGCAACGAGTGGGGACTTCAGTTGGTTCGAGGTTGAGCGCTTTCATGAATGAGGTGGGATCGGTTGCGGCTTTGTTTAAAGTAGTGGCGAAGGCTGTTTTTGTTATGCCGGATTCTTGGAATTTTAAGATGCAGACGTTGTTGATGCAGCGGTCTTCTTTGTCTAATCCAACTAACCCAAGTGTTTTGCTTATTTCAGGAGTAAAGCCGAAGCAAGAAGGTTGGATTGGTTTGGTGTTTGGAGCTTGGTTCCAATCTTGTGGTTTAGGTTCTTCTTTAATGGGTTCGCCACCAAAAATATATGATTGTTGGTTGTCGTATTCTAAAAAGTTTTGCTGCGGAGGGGCGCAGTATAAAGTGTAGTGGTCGTCGCCGGCGATGTCGATTAATTTGGAGGCGATGAATTTGGTGCGGGAGGTCCAGTCGCCGTTGTCGCAGTAATGGTCTAGGATTGATTCTTTGTCGTTGATGCAGAGAGGGAGATTGGGTGTGGCTTTATTGTCTTTATTATATATGTCTTTAATGGTGTATTTGGAATCTACTAAGGCGTTGGCGGGGTCAGAGGGGCGCACAAAACATTGGTTGTCTTGAGAACAGAAGCCCCATTGGTCGCCGTTCCAGCTGTATTTGACGGGTGAGGAGGTCCAGATGCCTTGGATGCAGCGGTAATCTCTACCATCAGAGATGTGTTCGGCGAATTGGGAGAAGGGGGTCATGTCTTCAACGCAGGCGTAGCCGTTCCAGCAATTGTTGTCGGGGCAGCAGCCAATCCCGGCGCGAGGAAGTATTTCTGGTGCGGGGTAATTATAATCTTTTACGGCGCCTTTGTTGTCTACTAATTGGAGGAAGGGTTGTTGGATTTTGCAGGGGCCGGTGAATTCGATTGTGAGGTAGCGGGCGGATCCGGTGTCGAATTCAGGAGGGGTGAGGGGGGTTTCGCCGTTGAGTTTTATTGTTGGAGAACATTTGTCTTGTGTTACAGTGAATTTTAGTTTGCTATCAGGAGGAATGGCGATGCGTTCGGAGCGGAGAATTTCTTTCTCTTTGAGGGAGATTACTTTATCTTCTTTTGCACTAAGAAATTCAACTTGGATTACTTCATTTTTTTCGTTGAATATGCTCCAGCTGGGTATTTTATTACTTGCTTTGGTGAATTCGGCATTGGGGATGAAGTTGCGGGTGGGAAGGGCATTTGAGCTGTGATTGCGTTGAACGGCTTGAATGGGTTCAGTTAGAGGGCGTAAGGTGGGAATGAATGTTTTTAGATCGATTGTTTTTTCTTTTGATAAGTCATAGCCTATTTGTTTGAGCTGTTCTAGGCTCCAGGAGTCGATGACAGTATATTTATCTTGTCCGCTTGGTATTTCTAAGGATGGGGCGCAGAAGTATTTGCCGGCGGCGGTGTTGCAGTATTTTTTGGGTTCTATTGTTGTTGTTTTTTGTAAATAGGGTGCAGTGTTACAGCCGTAGAAGTTGGCGTTGAGTCCGTCACTGGTGAATAAGACTTGTTGGGCGAGTTTTTTGACGCGGAGGTTGCCGGCGGTTGGGAATTCTTGTGTGGGTTGAGTGATGAGGGTTTCTGTTGTTGTTTTGCCGTCTGTACTCACAAAATATAATTCGTATAATTCAGGATGGGGGTTGGTGATTTTGTATGGTGGTTCGCCGGGGAGAGGGTAGGTACATTCGGAAGTGAGGCAGGAGAAGGTGAGAGTGAGTTGGTTTGTGTCCTTTAGCGATGATTTTGGTTGTTGGGTACTCTGTGCAAAAATATCTACTGTTTTAGCTAGTTTTAATTCTTCAGATGTTATTTCTTTCTTACTTGTTGAAAAGAATATATTTGCTCCTTGATCTAGTGATGGTTTAATATAATGTGTATAACCAACTTCATTATCAACATAGGAGAGCGTTCCCACTTTTGTTTTTGAAGAATCCATCTTTAAATTAGAAAAAAGATGTTCAGAAGAAGAAAGTGAAACAACATTAATGCTAAATGGATCAGAGCTACTGATAGTAATTGAATCAATAATTGTTGGAGTATCAAAATCCATCCTTAATTCTAAAATTGTTTTTCCTGCGGCAGCGTTTTTATGAGACTTGACTGATTCTTTTTTGATTTCTTTGCTTTGGTATGATGCACTTAAACTCAAACCAAAATTATCTTGTTTAAACCATGGAGAAATAGAAGTAGCAAGAAGAGGAGGGGAAAATATATGAGTATATTGTTTAACAGTAGTCATTTTTGTATCTTGAGTGGCACATACATCATTTGGATGAACAAATCCTTCCGCACAAATATTAAAAGTATTTGGCGTAATCCCAAGGCTATACGACACTTTCTCCGGAAACGTCGGAGTAAACGTAAGTTCATTATACCCCACACCCACTTCCACATCCATGACTGTACTATTGGCTTTGACGGGTTCGGAATTCCAACAGCCGTAGTAGTATTTGTCGTCGATGGCAGTGCTTTGGCCGGCGTAGTATTCGGGTGTGTCTCCATTCCCACAACAACGATTGGAAGGGTCTTTGACGTCTTTTCCTAACCAGGCAGTGCCTTTTGTTCCTTCTTTATATTTCGGATCGAATAAGACGTTACAGAGTTTTTCGCCTGTTATGCCGTCATCTGACCAGGTGTCTAAATCATCTAACCAAGTGCTTGTTGTTTCGCTTTCTTCTCCAGAACAAATTTTTGGTTGGTCACCATACGTAAGATACACGTTGCGAACTTGGATTAGATTATTTTTGGATGATGTACTGAACTCTAAAGCAGTTACACCATACAATGTTGGCAAGGGGATTTTAACATGAATCCATCTATTTGGTTCTAATAGAGGGGTATTTACGGCGTAGCCTAAGATCGATTGATCGAAATACACAACATTTTCCTTTTTTCCGTTCTCATTTTTAACATTCGGCCCGATTATTTTTAAGTTGACAGCGGCAGGGTAGATTATTTTGTCATTGGTAAAGCGGATGTAGGCTTCTAAGAATTG
>CAYSCV010000015.1:0-20308 GCA_964429715.1 uncultured Methanosarcinales archaeon | reverse complement strand
TACACCAAAAACGACTACACCCCCTTAGAACAGCTCATCGCAAAGTACGAAGTAGACGGCACTTTCTCAAATAACCGCTGGCAAAAGCAATCCAAAGTAAGCATCATTGTCACCTGCTACAATCAAGAAGAACAGCTAAAATCCCAGCTACTCGCACTACAGCAGCAAACATACAACCCTTCTTCAATTGAAGTAATCATCGCCGATGACGGCTCACGCCGTGGCTCAGGCTCCTGCATGGATTACGTTGCAAAAACGAAATTCCCTTTTGATGTAAAATACGTCTGGCAGCCAGATAACGGCTTCCAATTAGCAAAAATAAGAAACGAAGCCCTCAAAGTAGCCGCCCACCACACGATCATCTCATTAGACGCTGATATGATTCCCGAACACACCTATGTAGAAAACGTCATGAAATGGCATTACACCGCACAACAATACGGCACAAAAATTATGACCACCCAAGACCGTGCCTTTGTCGAACTCGACCAAAACCCCGACTTCAACCAAAAAATAACACAAAAACAACTCTCCACAGTAAAACGCTCAAAATCCCGTCGCTTTGACAAAACCGAAGACTGGCGCCACCCTCGTTATAGAGAAACAGATAACATGAAAAAAATATATCCTTCGAGACATTACACCGAGCCCGAAGTCGTAGGTACAACTATTTCTGGAGGTAATTGCAGTTTTTCTCGAGCAGACGCCTTTGAAATAGGATTGTTTGATGAAGACTTCACTAAATACGGCGCCGAAGATTCCGAATTTGGCTTGCGCTTGTATGTCCATTTCAACGAACGAAAAAAAGAACAACTCTTTTTCATCCCTGTAGCCGCAACCGCCTATCATCTTGAACACGGTAAAAAAGTAACTGAAAAAAAGAAAGAAGAATACAACGCGTTATTCTGGGAAAAAGTAGACAAATTCCGCAAAAGTAAAACTCCCCCCCAACCAGAAGTATCAGTATACATTCCCTGCTATAATCAAATAGAGTTCATAGAAAATGCCCTAGAAAGTATTGTCAACCAAACATTTGATACCAAGAAGATTGAAGTAGTCATTGGCGAAGACGGCAGTACCGATGGCACTCGCCAATTATTATACCAATTACAGCAGCAATACAACAGTAAATTAAATATTAAAATAGTGGACGACCGTAGAAATCATGGCATGGCCAGTAACACCAATCGTACAATCCAAGCCTGTAATGGAAAATACATTATCCAACTAGATCCAGATGACGAACTCCTTCCCGCTGCAATCAGTACTCTCCAGAGAGGTATGCAAAATTATCCAAACGCCAGTATAGTCTTTGGTGACTGCATTGATAATGATATCGCAACAGGAACACAAAAACCCCATTGGAGCTGTCAAGAATTTACACCACAATGGTATGCCCAAAATCCAACAGTAAAACCAACAGATTTGGTGGATATCTTACATGCAAGTATGCGTATTCACTCGCCACGCATGTTTCGTCGAGACGCTTTCTTCAGAACCGAAGGTGTTAACCCAAACCTGCAAAACGCCGTTGATTACGAACTCTACTCCAAACTCATCGAAGTAGGTATCCCTATCCATATCAAACAACCATTATATATCTACAACATCAATCACGGTGCAAACACTTCTCGCAAAGGAAGATTACAACTTGCAAACGACCGAGTCGTCAAACGCTCAACAGAAATAAGAAATAGTCCTCAACCACGTAAAGAAATATACCTTGTTGAAGAGAGTAAAACTAAACGCAGAACAAAACGCTTTGATATAAACCACCCTTTAGATAGGTACAACGCATTACACCAAATCTGGGATACAGAAGAACAACAAGACACCTCAACTAAATTATACTCAACAATAATCAAAGAACTCCAAAACGTCGTATCATTTTTTCGCTGGGTACAACCAACAACAGCTCAACAAGGACTTCAACAACTTTTAACTCTCGAACCACAAAACGGCACAGGGTTGTATTATCAAGCTACATTCCTAGAAGCACAAGGGAAAAAACAGCAAGCATTACAAACGCTTAAACAAATCCAAAATAAAAGCCCATCGACTTTAGCATTAGAAACACGATTAGAACAAGAATTAAGATTACAACAAGTAAAGAGAGCATAACCAAATGGAACTACAGGCAATACTAGAATACTCCAAGAACAATTGGGAAAAAATTAAAGAAAAAATTGAATCGCAAGGGCATCCTGCAGCATTCTATTTCATCCTCCTGCCAGAATATGCTGATCATCGTTTTATTGATCCCACTCTTCCCGCAATTGGAACATCCACTTACGGAGTATCACGAGCAAACATCATAAATCCCGGCATGGGGGAATTTTATGGAATTAAATTAGATGAAAGAGTACTAACAGAAGAAGGATATACCCCTCGTATCGAAAACATGAAATATGTTGATGTAAGTTTCCTCAAAGGAGATGAAATATATGGAATAATCTGCCAAAAAGAAACAATACCTCAAAACCAAAGACTAACAAAATATACGGCCTGGGGTGGATATGTTGCTATCACCCCTGATTATCTAGCATCACACCCTGAGTCACTCCATAAAGTTTATATGGAATTAAAAGATCTCATTAAGAGTGAATAAACCAAATAGCCAAGAACAACCTATCCAAGAACGACCCCTCATATCTATTATTATGCCTGCCCATGATGCAGAAAAATATATCCATCAAGCAATTGAAAGTTTTCTCAATCAAACATATCCAAATAAAGAATTGATTATTATCAACGACGCAAGTTCTGATAGCACAACATCAATCATCAAACAATACGCAAAACAGCACAAAAATATCACGTTCAAACACCATTTCTTCAAACGCGGCATCGCAAAAACACGCAACCAAGCAGTAGATCTCGCACAAGGAGAATATATCGGCCATCTTGATGCCGACGACATCCTTCATCCAAACGCAATAGAAATAGCCGTAAACACAATCCAATCAAACCAAAACCTCGCACTTGTCTACTCCGGCTATTACACCATCAACGAAACGGGCAAAATAATTGCAAAATTTATCCCCCCCTCATACAGCATCAAAAATCTACCTAAACTCGGCTGGCAGCATTTTGGCCTCTACAAAAAATCAATTGCAATAGAAGTAGGAAAATTCAACGAAAATCTGATCACTTGTAGTGATGGTGACTTCTTCATGCGCCTCGCCCAAAAATACCCCTGCCAACTCATTCCAGAATATTTATACACCTATCGCTGGCATACTACAAATATCGGCCACAAGCGCCCTCACTGTAACGTTTGCCCAAAACAACCCATCTGTGAATATTTTAAAGTCTGGAATAAAGAAGATAAGACGCCGTATTAAAAGATAATTCTAAAAGTAAAATAAAACCAAAAATTAAGGACTTCCCGGACTCGGACCTGGTCTTCTTGATCGTCGACCCCCTGTTCCACCAGCTCCAGACCCGCCACTAGATGAATCATCACTATCTTCTGTAGATGGAAGTATCCTTTTATCCTCATCAATACAAGTATCAATCGATTGAATAACCGCCGCAATTTCCGGCTCAATCTTTTCTAACTGACTTTGAATTTGTGAAACCGTAGTATGCCACCGCGCATCCGTATGCTCTCGAGGAATACGTCCAATAACCTCTGTATAAATTCGATTTCGCAGTTCTTCTACTCTTGCCGTTAAATGATGCAAATCCTCTCGCTGCTCTCCTCGTGCATTATGCCATGCTGTCCTCATCACTCGGCGTGCCGAATTTAAATTATGATGAACTTGCTGCGCATGATCTTTCCCCCGTCGTAATGCTGTTGCCGACTGCACCTCAAACTGCTCTCTTCCTTGATCGCAATGCTGCATCGCCCGAATTAAAAAACCTTTTGCGGGTTCTAATAAACTCTTCCGCTTACTTTCTTTCCATTTATTTTTCGCCCAAACAACAGCCTCATTTTCTCCTGTATCCCGCACAGACCTATCCTCCTCACTCTCATAAAATAAAAACCGGAATCCAAAATAAACAGCCATGCCTCCCGCAGCAAACATCCCATAACTAATAAAATCAAGTACTGTTACCGCAACTTCCGGACTAATTGTTGCCATATTAAATCATCCTCGCAACATGATATTTCATCACCATTAATATCCAAAGTAATAATATGCTCAATAAAAATTGTAAAAAAATAACACCCCGCCCTGGCGTTGCAATCAACCCTGGTAATCTGAAAATCAAAAATCCAATTCCCACAATTGGCCCCCCGATTAAAACCAACGATACAATTGTCGCCCATCCTGCCCCCGTCGCTAATAATACCTGGGCCGGAATAAAAATCGCCGTAATCGTCGCCATCACAAACGCTACAACCATCGCTTGCCCTCGGTTCAAAAACCCAATTGCCGTCCCTGTCCTGCCGCCAAACTGTGTAATCACCGCAAAGAACACCGTAAACACAAAAATCCAAATAAGTAAGCGCGTAAACGCCACAACAATAGATCCATCAGATAAACCAAGAAACGACAAATTACCAACTGAAAGAAACTTGAACCATATATTCTGCAGCATTGAATCTTCTGCCACAACAAACGGCATAGCAATCAACCCCTGCAGCATCACAACCCACTTTTTATCCATAACAAAAAGAATAATTTAAAGACTTATAAATCTTTTGCTTTACAAATACTCCAATTAAACAATAAAAAAATAGAAAAAAAGAAAACAAAAAAATTATTTAAACTTCAACAAATCGTCCGTTTCTGCAACAATACCTTTCATTGCCGTAGCTGCTGCTTTCTGCTTATCAATGATTGCTGAGATATTAACAGCGGTAAGATTCTTCACAATATTTTTCAACGCTGTATTCACTTGCTCACCAATAGGCACTCCTCCCGCACGAGGCGCACTCGGAGAAGGCGAAGCCCTCCCACCAAATAAATTAAATGGCAAAGGTTTCGCATCGCGTTTCACTTTCTCAACTGACTTAATTGCGGCATCATATTTACGTAATTCCGCATCGACTAAATTTCGTGCCTCTTCATGTAACTTCAAAATTTGTTTTTCTAATACATCAATTTCCTTGATATCTTTCTCAGAACGTAACATAGTTCCTTCAGCCAACTTCTTCTTTTCTCGTTTAACTGCATCAAATGCTCGACTAGATGTACTCACTGTTCTTCCTGTTGCTCGCCCTAACGGTCGAAACTCCTTTTTTGCGTTATTTAAATTATCACGCACTAAATACACCGCATCAGCAATATCAGTTACTTCACTTGCTGTATCAATTTTCTTAGCCGCAATTGCTGCCTGCACTAATGACAGTGCTCTATCACGTGCTTCTTTCACTTTTTCAAGCATTTCTAACTCTTTCTCTTCCTCAACATACTCATTCATCTCTCGAGTACGTAACCGTCGCTCACTGCTTCCAAGCTTATTCCCAATCCACTTCAGTGTATCTTTAAATGCTTCCCCATCCGAAGCCGACACATTTCGTGACGACCCAAACAATGCCACTAAAACCGTCCAGATAGCTAACACCAGCACAACCCACCATATAATACCAAACCATTCCGCAACAGTTGTAATCACTGGCGCATATCCTGCCCCAGAAGAACTACTCCAACTACCTACATACTTCTGTACTTCATTAACAGTTAAGAGAAGTAATAACATAACCACCGCTCGAATCCAAGGATGATCTTTTAACACAAAATATAAAGCCAACCCTGCCAACACAGGCAAAGACAATATTGTAAGCGAAAACAACGTTCCATAAGATGCCGCAGCCGCAAGTAAAATTGTTCCCGGAATAAAAATAACCGTTAACAATGACACAACCAACGCAATCACCACTGACACACTATTCCCTAACTTCAATAATTCTGTTCCTTTATACAATAACGCAAACAATAGAATCAACAACAAAAACCGTGTAAACCCTTCAATTGGATTAACCGTTACACCCGCCGGCAAAATCCCTACTGCATTTAAAAAATCTAAAGTAATTATACTCTGAATAACCTGCTGTGCCGTCACCGCACTCGCCGAAGGCAGCATCGCAAATAACGATGTAACCATTAATAACAACAAAATTCCTAATCTTCCTCTTTTCATCATAGTAACCCACCTCTAATTATAATACTCCCATAAAACAATAAACCTATTTAAACCTTTCTCTTTACCCGCACTCGACAAAAAATCCTAAAATCAATCCTTTAGAGAAAACTTTATAAATAACCCACCTCAAAGCTACCCTATGACCACAATTTTACGAGCAAATCCACAGAAACTGATTAAATGTGCCGCCGACGAATTAAAGAAACAGAAACTCGTCCAACCAACTGCTTGGAGTAAATTCGTCAAAACCGGCCATCACAAAGATCGCTTGCCAGAAAACCCTGACTGGTGGTACGTTCGCGCTGCATCCATTTTACGCCAAATTTCTAAACTTGGTCCCGTCGGCACTGAAAAACTTCGCACCAAATACGGTGGAAAAAAGAATCGTGGCCACAAACCAGAACATGTCTATAAAGCATCAGGTTCTGTAATAAGAAAAATTCTTCAGCAATTGGACAAATCTCAATTAACAAAACAAACCCAAAAAGAAGCCCATAAAGGCCGCATCTTAACACCAAAAGGAATCTCCTTATTAGATAAAATTGCTGTTGCCCTCGTCAAAGAAGACCGCGCTAGCACAAAAAAAGAATAAAAATAATAAACGAAGATAAACACCAGAACACAAAAACACAATGGCAACTAACAAACATCCTTCTCGCAAAAAACGCCTAATCAAATTAGGTGGACAAACAAAATGGGCGCCTTTTTGGACCGTCTTTAAAATCAACGGCAAAGGTAAACGTCGCCATCCTTCAAGACACACCGTCGTCAAACGCAACTGGCGTAGAATTAAGACCAAAGCATAAAAAGAAGAGATAAAATACATCAACCCACTAAACATAAAACCAATTCAAACACTAACCATGGCAAAAAAAGAATCAACACCAGCAATCGAACGCACGTATAACGTCCCTTTACGTAAAGAATACCGCAAAGCACCTAATTGGAAACGTACTCCTAAAGCTGTTGTCGCTTTAAAAGAATTCTTAGTCCGCCATATGAAATCTGAAGACATCAGAATTGGCAACGACGTTAACAGATTAATCTGGAAGCACGGCATCCAAAACCCACCTCATCACGTTAAAATTACAGCAAAAAAAGATGACAAAGGTGTTGTCATGGTCAGCTTATTTGGCGAACCAAAAAAAGCCACCAAAGAACAGAACAAAGCTAAAAAA
The DNA here is from genome assembly GCA_964429715.1 of uncultured Methanosarcinales archaeon. Classification (GTDB taxonomy): domain Archaea; phylum Nanobdellota; class Nanobdellia; order Woesearchaeales; family GW2011-AR9; genus JACPNA01. The sequence goes on along the minus strand of CAYSCV010000015.1, from coordinate 13,034 downwards.
GCTACTGCTAAAGCCGCAAAAACACCAAAAGTTGCACCAGCTAAAAAAACTGAATCACCAAAAACCGCAGAAGTAAACGCTCAAGCATAAATTCTTTTAAATATTATTTCAAGTATTCTCATTCTGTAACAAACACTTTAAAAATAATCCTCTTCTTTTAGAATAAATTACATTGATTGATCGATTGATTAATCAATTAATTGACAATACCATGGCCGCCCAACTCTTCATCAAACGTCCTGCCCAAGGAACGTTTGGCAAACCTCCCACAGAACGTACTATTCAAGAACGTCTTAATTACAGTATTATAAACATCGATAAACCAGCCGGTCCCACTTCACACCAAATATCCGATTACGTACAAAAAATATTCAAACTCGATAAAGCCGGCCACTCTGGCACATTAGATCCGCAAGTCACTGGCGTACAACCAATTGGCATTGGCAAAGCAACCAGAATCACCCAATTTCTTCTCACCGCTCCCAAAGAATACATCTGCGTCATGCATCTGCATAAAGAAGTTCCACTTGAATTACTCCAAGAAACCATTCCTAAATTCCTAGGAAAAATCCGCCAAAAACCACCAATTAAAAGCGCGGTAAAGCGTGTCGAACGCACTCGCGAAATTTATGAATTTGAACTGCTGGAGATCAAAGGAAAAGATATCCTTTTCCGCATCAAATGTGAAGCAGGCACATACATCCGAAAAATTTGTCATGATCTCGGTCAAACCCTCGGCTGCGGTGCCCACATGGCTGAACTCAGAAGAACCCAAGCCGGCCCATTCAAAGAAACAGACAATCTCATCACCCTCAACGACCTCCAAGACGCCTACCATTACTACAAAAATGAAAACAACCCAAAATTCCTCGACTATTGCCTGCAACCAATCGAAAACGCCATCACTCATCTTCCCAAATGTTGGGTATTAGACACAACCATCGAAAGCCTCACTCATGGCCGCGACGTCGGCATTCCCGGCATCAGCAAATTAGAAAACTTCAAAAAAAATGAAACCATCGCGGTTCTCACTCTCAAAGACGAACTCATTGCCATCGGCATCTCGTTAATGTCCGCCGTTGAAATAAATACCAAAGACAAAGGCATCGCTATCAATGTCCAGAAAGTGTTTATGGATGAGATAAAAACACAGAAAATAACAACCTCTTAAAAACTAGACCACAACTTCAACTACATCATAAAAAAGCAAACAACAATCGAAAAATATTAACGCCCTAATTCTTTTCCCATCACATCATTAACAATATTATCTACCGCTCCTTTTGAAATGCCTGCAAGCGTCGCAACTAACGTCTTCTGACTTGTATTTAATTTTACAACAACCGCCTCAGAAGCTAAATCCCATTTTTCTTCACGATCAAGACCCTCATTGATTTTACGTTGGACTTCTAAAAACGCCTCTCGTGCCGCAGCGACCTTCCCTGCGACTTGTGCATCATTTTGAATTGCCGCGATAAACGGCGCAATCTTAATAATAACTCCTTCTAATTCACTTTCAATATTTTGCATGATTTCTTCTAGGTCATCTTTTAACTGTTTGAATAAATCATCTGTCTTCTCTAACTCTGTGATATATTGTAAAAATAAAATCAAAAAATCCTGGCGAACCCCTTGTTGTAATTCCGCTTGTAAATGAACTGCAACCTCTTTAACATGATCAAACTGTCCTTTTAACTTTCCTGCTGCTTTTTCACCTTTTCGTTCTGCAGACTGACTGCTCACAAATCGTGAAAAAAAACCCATAACATACTTTTTCCCTTTCCGAAGTCCGCTTAAATTATTATAATCAATTTGTAATTGCGCAGCTAAATTTTCAAGTGCTTTCTTCAATTCTTTAGCGAATGCTTTCTGTGCTTTCTCTGGAAAATAAAACTCACCTGGTTTTTCTTTAGCTCTTGCTTCAACTAACTCAACCATCTCTTCTAAAGACATCACTTCTTGATATTCCCCTTCTTGCACCCCTTCCACTGTTTCCAAGATAGCTCGTAATAACTCCCCATACGCCTCACGAAAAGAAGTATACTCTTTCACAAATGAATCGACAAGCACCGCAAAATTCAGTTGAAAATCCTCCGGCTTCTTCATATATTTTTTCTGTAAATCCGCAATTTTATCAACAGAATAATTTTTCTTCAAATTTTTCTTCAAATCTTTAAATTTTTTATCTTGCTCTTTTGCTTTCGCAATATCCGCTAAAATTAAACCAGGTAAAGAAGAAACATTTATCGCCATAACAACATACAAGAATTGTAATCTATTTAAACATTTCTAAAAACTACTTGACATAAAAAGATATCAAAAAACATACTCATTTCATCTCAATAACCATCCCTTCCTGTCCAGGATTCACAACCTTCGTCGCCCCAATCATATCTGTTGCTCCAAACGTCTCATGCAAATGCCCGCAAATAACTAACTTTGGCTTCGCTCGCTCAATAAACGCCCGATAATCTTTATGCCCCACATGTCTCTCATTAATCAGATCCGCCGTCGTCCCGTATGGCGGCCCATGCAATAATAAAATCATCTTCTCCTCACGAAACTCACTATACCATCTGCGTGCAACTTTACGAAATTCCGCATCCTCCTGTGCAAACCCCCCCGTGCCATATCCTACAAAAAGATAATTTCCCACCTGTACTTCCCGCGCATGTACTCCTACAACATATTCAAATCCCTCAATCACATCTACAAAAAACGTCCCTTGTTCCTCATGATTACCTGGAATGATATATAACTTCTTCTTCAGTGCATTAAACTGCGCCAGCATTTTCTGTGCTCCTCTCCCAAACGTCGAAAAATCCCCGCAACACACCACAAAATCGATATCTCTTTCTTTCGCCCGAGCTAATAACACTTTCAACTGCTTCTCATTCTGATGGATATCTGTAAACGCTAAAAACTTCATATTTTTCACCCACAAAACTAGTTATATAAAACTTATGAAAGCAAACAAAAACAATCCAAAAAATAACCATAAAAAAGAGAAAAAAGACAAAAAATTACGCTTCTGCTTCGTCAACCGCTTTGTCAGCCACATCCTCAGCTTTTGGTACTGATGCTGGCACTTCATGTGACACAACAACATCCGCAACCGTCCCACCTTTCGCAAGTTTCAATGATTTAAGTGCTAACTCTTTCAAAGGATACACCTTTGCTAATCGCTTTCGTGCCGTTGCTTGCATTCGACCGCTCAGAACCCCTTCTAAGAGTACATCTAACCCTTTGTCTAAATCTTCTTGTAACATCACATGGAATTGCTCTCGTAACGCTGATTGCACAGATCGCTGTACTTTATGTAACGTAACCATTGTTGCTTTTACGATAACATCTGGGCCCTCTTTACTGTGTAATAAAACAAAATCATCTAATCTGTTTGTATTCTTACGTACCATTCGCTTCACATACGCCGGCGTTAATTCATATCCTAAAACTACTGTTTGTAACGTAAGCCCTGCAACAGATACAATTTTAAATACAACATACCCGTTTTGATCACGTACATTTCCCGTTAAATCTTTCAAATTAACCCGTAATGATCGTCCGATTGCCACACTTGGCTCTGGTAAATAAGTTTCACCTAACTCTTTATTGCCAAACATCTTTGGGCCTAAGATCTTAAACCATAACTTCTTCTTAATCTTCACTCGACTTACTTTTTCTTTTCCTTCTTGTTTTTGTGGAACTGCCATAATATACCTCTATTAATAGTATGTTTTTTATATAAACTGCCTGCTTTAAGCACACAGCCCTAGATACCCAAATATATACCCTAAAAACTGCCCCCTATTTAAAAACCCTTCGCTTAAGAATAGAACAGCCTCCCATCTTTCCTAACCTTTAAAAATCCCCCCCACTAAACCAAAATTCATGTGCCGCATGCTCATTGCCATTGGAAATAACCTTCCCATTCAAACTCTTCTCACAAATCTAAACGCCATGGCCCAAGATAAAACCATAAAACACGAACATAATAAAACACAAGCTTGGCAACACCTTGACGGCTGGGGTCTCAGCTACCTCAAAAACAATAAATGGATCACGAAAAAATCAACCAAAGCTCTTTTCAAAGATCAACATCTTGCAAAATATTACAACCTAAAAACTCCCATCTTACTTGCCCACGTTCGTAAAACCTCCGGCACCCCTCTCACCTACGAAAACACCCACCCATTTCATATCAAAACCAAACATCCGCACCCCCGCAACATCGCTTTCTGCCATAACGGCTCAATCAACGACAATATAGACTATAACACCTCTCTATTCAAACCACAAGGTCAAACCGATACCGAACAACTCTTATACGCCATTCTTTCCCAAGAACATCAAACCCATAACCTCCTCCAATCAATCCAACACCAACTCCATAAACTCCAAGACTACTCCGGCACCAACATTATCCTCGCAACCCCTCAACAAACAATTGTTGCTCTTGCCAAAAATAAATACCCAACTTATTTTCAAATGATTTTGCACAAAACCAAAGACTACATTGTCATCAGCTCTGAACCATTAAAACACCTAACCAACACACCAACCTCCCTCATCACCCAACCTCTCGCATCTGAAACCATGCTTATCATTGATAATAACACAAAAGAAATTAACATTCTTCCATTATAACCCAAAAAAAAGATCTATAAATCACTCCACCATAAACCCCTTCGCCATTAAAATTTTCCTAACAGAATTATCAATCTGCGATAAAGGAATCTCCCCGTCACGAACCGCCTGCGCCACCACTTGAATCATATGATAAATCTCCGCCGGATCCTCATCAAAATTAAGCACAATATCATTGCCCGCGCGAAACACATCCACATACAACTTCTCTTTCGAACCATAAAACTTCCGCAATCCTAACATCATCGTATCATCCGTTATAATTAATCCTGAAAAATATTTCTTCAATGATGTAATCGCAGCCACAGATGCCACCGCCGGCTTGCCTTCTGAATCTACTTCTCCCGACGAAATTACATGTGTCACCATCACCGCTTTCACTTCATTCTTTTTACCTAAATAAGAATAGGGATACACATCTTTACTTCCAATCTCCGCTGACACTAAATATTTATGCGGATCGCTAATCTCAAGCGCCTTCCCTGGATAATGTTTCGCCGTCGCGATGATTCCCTGCGATTGTAACCCTAAAATATATGCCTCTGCTAACTCACTAATCTGCTTCTCATCACCTTCAAATGTCCGGCACTTCCATATTTGATCATATAAATCCACCACCGGCGCAAAATTCACACTAAACCCCAACTCTTTCAATAATCTCCCCTCATCGCTGCCTTTCTGAAACGCCTCCCCCACATTTTTAATCTCTCCTAACGCCGTCGAATTATGAAACTCCGCAAATGGATTTAAACACCCCTCTAAATCCACCGTCACAAAAAACGGAATCGTCATCCCCTCTTGAAAATCAGAAATAACTTTTTGATACACTCCTCCATCCTTCTTCGCAAAGAGATGAACCCCCCCAAGCTGCATATTCTTCCACGCGATCATATTATGCGTACCCCCTGCAACTACAACCATCTGTGCAATCTTTTGCTCAAGCGTCAAATCTGATAAAGAAATCTTCTTCCCTTCACTCACAACAACACTTGGCTGCGCTGGAATTAACCATCCCTTAGCCTTCGCCACATTTAACGAACCTAACAACAATACAAATAACAATAACCCAACAAAAATTCTTTTATGAAAATGTACAGAATATTTATTCTTCATTTCTTTTCGCATCACTTTCACAACCATTCAATCCACCCCAATCGGCACACGTTGACAATAGCGATACGCTTTCTGATTCAATAAATAATGGACTGTTTTTCCTCTACCAGTATAACAATCCCACTGCACTTCCTCAGTTCCCACTTTTTCCTCATTTTGCTCACAATTCAACTGCGTTCGCGCATACAAACAACATTGATCTAAATTAGGAAACACAGTTTTTTCTTCTCCCCACTGCACCGCACAAAACGCTTCACCAGGAGTGATTGCCTCATACGCTTTCCCTGCTAACACCGTTGGCACAGTAAACAAATGTAACAGTAACAAAAAAGAAACAACCCCTAATGATACATTTACAATCACCCACCTTTTCACACCACTCTCTTGCACCATAAAGAGAAAATAAACAAAAAAGATATATAAACCCATCGCCTTTTTTCGCAACAATGGACATTAAAATCTACACTCTACCAAAATGCCCTTGGTCAAAACAGCTTAAAGATTGGCTCAAAAAGAAAAAAATTTCATTTCAAGAATGTGATTTGGAAGACAACGACAACTACCGCGACGACGTCTTAAAAAAAACAGGTCAACTCGCTCTTCCTGTCATTGTTGCGGATGGCAAATATCACATTGGCTTTCATGAAGATGCGTTAGAAAAACTTCTAAAATAGCGATTAATAATAATTCCAAATGATATATTGAAAAAAAAAACACAAACATAATTAATTATCTTTTAAAACCACTTCTCTTGTCTTATAATCTTTAACACGATACTCTAAAACGCCTTCCGCAACCGCCGTATCCATCAAAGAAACTGCCAATGCTAAATCCAACGCCCTCGCCCGTAAACCATATTTTTCTGCCAAACCCATTATCTCATGCGTTTTAGAAACAAAATAATCACTTACTTTCCCTTCCAAAAAATCTTGTAATAAATATCTTGCCAACGACCGTTCATGAAGTACTTTATCAACACCAAATAATCCTTTATATTTTTCAGTTGTATACACCAATCTAAGATCTTGCGTATAACTCTTAAGTTCGTTTCTAAATTCCGACCCTAACTGTAATTTTGAATCATTTTCAAACACTTGAGATAAAATAAGTTCTAGTTGAAAATCAATCACATCCGCATCATTTTGTACTGTAATCAAAGCCATTCTCAAAACAACATTAAAAAACTATATAAAGCTTCTGACATAATCTTCCTCTGATGAACAAACAAGGAAAAAAAATAAACGCCAAAAATGACAAATCAAAGAAAAAACAAACACACAACAAAAGTTATTCAAAAAAAACAATTTTCTCTTTCACCATCACTCACCAAGAATCTCACACTGCTGCCCGAACCGGCATCATCACAACCCCGCACGGGACTATCAACACACCTGCGTTCATCCCCGTTGCAACCCAAGCCACTATCAAAGCCCTTACCCCGCAACAACTCAATGATATCAACTTCGATGCTATTCTCTGCAACACCTATCACTTATATCTCAGACCCGGCCCAGACATTATCAACAACCTCGGCAAACTTCAAAAATTCATGGCGTGGCATAAACCTGTATTTACCGATTCCGGAGGCTTTCAAGTATTTAGTTTAAACGACGGTCTTTGCCAAATAGACGACGACGGCGTTACGTTCACCTCTCATATTGACCAATCAAAACATCGCTTCACACCTGAAATTTCCATGCAGATCCAACGTAAACTCGGTGCTGATTTAATTTTCGCTTTCGATCAATGTTTAGACATCAACGCCGACCATCATACAACATCCCTCTCACTCCAACGCACCCACGCCTGGGCTCTTCGCAGCCTAAGTGCATTTAACAAACTCAACAAAGATAAATCACAAGCATTGTATGGCATCATCCAAGGTGGCCGCTTCAAAGATTTGAGAGAAGAAAGCGCTAAATTCATCTCATCGTTAAACTTTGACGCCATAGGTATTGGCTCAATCTTCGGTGATCCCAAAGAAGAAAGTAAACAGCTTGTCACACATGTCATGCAATTTTTACCCAAAGAAAAAACCAAACATCTCTTAGGCATTGGCGCCGTTGAAGACCTCTTCACCTACGTCGAATTAGGTATTGACACATTTGACTGCGTCCTTCCCACACGTCTGGCAAGAATCGGCTACATTTTCCTTCGCCCCGAAACTGGCGGCACTCTCGCCAACAGATACCGCTGTCGCATCACCAATGAAAAATTCAAACAAGACCCCTCTCCCCTAGACAAACACTGCACCTGTTACGTCTGTAAAAACTTCACCAAAGCCTATATCCGCCATTTATTCAAAGCCAACGAACTTCTCTTCTACACTCTCACAACCTACCACAACCTTGCTTTCTTCCAACGCCTCATGCAAGAGATCCGTGAAGCGATAGAAAAAGATACATTTCTCAAATTAAAAAAGAAATGGATAAACTAAAACCCAACTTACAACCCATTCAACACCTCTCGCGGATCTTTTCCTTCAAAAAGTATCTCATACAACCCAAACACCAGCGGCATCTCTAATCCTAATCGCTCCTGCAACTTCACCGCAACTTTCACCGCCGTAACCCCTTCCGCAACCATTTTCATCTCCGCAAGTACATCATCTAACTTCCGACCGCGGCCAACTTCCTGTCCTACAAATCTATTGCGTGAATGTTGGCTCGTACACGTCACAATTAAATCACCCATACCAGCAAGACCATAAAACGTCTCTGTAGAAGCACCCAACGCTATCCCTACTCGCCTCATCTCCAAAAGTCCCTTCGTCATCACATACGCTTTCGCATTATCACCTAATTTCATCCCATCAAGCACTCCAATAAACACCGCCAAAACATTCTTCAGAGCCGCGCACACTTGCACACCAATAATATCATCCGTCACATCCACTTTCAACGCATCAGAATGTAACATCTTCTGTAACTCCCCTCTCCGCCCGCCATTACCCGCAAGCACAATCCCGCTAAACATCCTTTTACCTACTTCCTCCGCATGCGTCGGCCCATACAGACAATACACCTCCCCAGCAATATGCGATTTCACAATAGAACTGAGAAGAGAACCATCCACACTAAACCCTTTTGAACAAATAACCACAGGCTGAGAATCAATCCACGGCACCGCATTATGAATCGTTTTTTCTACTTTATCAGAAGGCACAACCACCATTACCACATCAACATCTTTTAACACTTCCTCCATCTTTGAAGAAATAAAAACATTTGCCGGCAGCACCACATCGGGTAACAACTTACATTTTCGTAAATCCTGCATCTCTCGTGCCTGCTCCTCAAAAAACTCCCACACTTTAACGTTATGTCCATTAGAAGCAATATGCACCGCAAGCGCACTCCCCCAACTTCCTCCACCTAAAATTGCAATCTTCATAAATAAAACAACAACACAACTAACTTAAAAACCTTTTGAAAAAGAAACACTATTAATCTTTCTGCATCTCAAACTCTGCTTCTGGAAACATCACATCTGACTTTTTAATGTTTAAAATCACTCGTGTAAACGTATGCTTCACAAGCTCTTTATCTCCCGTTTCCGTATCCACGCTATAAATCACTTGTTTCAAAGGTAAACCAGTATAATGGTCCATCCATAGACGTTCTTTCTTATCCTGGCCATTGATATATTCAATAATTGACGTCTTCTGATTGTCAAACACTTCCTCCCCCACTTTCTTCGCACTATATGGAATATTTGCAACCACAACTAAAGGTGTCAAATCAACTTTCTCTTTAATATAACTAATCTGATACGCTTTCTTCCAGGCATACGTACATGAAGAAACCCCTTTTGTGCACACAACAACTGCATCTTGTAAAGGATTATCCAAATACACTTCGTTATAATTCACATCCCCTTTCAACTTTATCGGCACAAGATATACTTTCTTTGCTTTTTGACCATAAATATAATAATCATACGTTCCTCCTTTTGACGCATCAAACGTATATTGATAATTATCTATCTTTTTAGTTTTTTCAATCAAATCCCCCACAATCGGATCATACATTGGTTTCGGCTTCTCTTTCGGAGGTACAATTGTAATTTTGGGTTTAGAATTAGGTTGTACGACAACTTCTTTTGCCGTCTCTTGTACAGGCACGGCAGACTTCTCAACAACATTATCTTTAACTGCTTTCTCCATTGGCGCAGCTTCTCCATTTGGTTTTTGAATCAACGGCGTACAACTTACAACTAAAAAAAGAACAAATAAAACTACAAACACTGCAAAAATACGTTTTCCTACCATAATTGATATTTAAAAATAACCGCTTTTATTTAAACCTATCGCACTAAACGCAAAGTATACTGCTGTTTCCACTCATAATCATACCCAAAATCTATTCCTAACGTAGTCGTATACGAACTCTGATCTTTCAAAAATGTTTTGCATACCACCAACGCTTCTTGATTCTCCTCTTTTAATACCACTGACTTTTGTCTATATACAGTTCCCTCTGCCGTACTCACATCTTTTCCTTTAAACTCACACTCTAACTCTTCACTGCCTAAATTAGCTTTTCCTAACACCACACTTTTAACTTTTCCACTCCCCCTATTTGCAAGCTTAATCCTAAACTCCACTTCTCCTCCAGCTCCGGAAGGATAAATTATTTCTTCAATATCCGTCACTGCTAAAGGCGCCCCCTGTCCCCCATATGACTTCCTATCTTGAACTTTACACCCCGCATCTGCAACATCATATAAACTTGGTTGAATACACACGGTATCTCCAAACTCCATTGTTGAATGATACTTCGCTTTCAAAAAATAATTTCCGGTATATTCATTTGCATTCTCAAACAACATATTCGATGAACCAGAATATTCTAAAAATTGTACATCACCAACTGGCGTTAATAAACTTTTACCCGGCATCGAGGGTATAATATGCTCCCGATTCGTCAGCGCAAAATACTTCTCATTTAATCCGACAAGACCTACCTCAACATCTTTCAGATCATACGCCGCCAGATTACTCGCTTCCACAATTATCTTAAATCCTGACCCTTGATATATTTTATCAGGTGGTGCATTTGGTAACATTTTAAACTGCAATTCACCGATTCCTTGCTTAAAATTCTGAGCCGTACCCAAAGCACCTCCAGAACCACACCCTATGATAAATATCATCACCATCACTAATAAGAATAAACACAATCTTCTCCTCGCAATCCTCATGACACCTTCACCTCAAACCCATACTTCTGTGACAACAAATAATCATACCCTAACTCCGCACTAATTTCCATCACGACCGGCTCTTTAATTTTACTATATAACTCCGACAATTTCACCGTACACGAACTCAACCCTTTCACTCCTTTCTCTTTTCCCTCATCTGTGTGTAATATCCTCTGCCCATTCACGCAATCTTTTGACTCATCCACAACACTCAACCCCGCCGACGCAATATCAATATTATAATTATTCACTATAATAATCTCTCCATCCCCTATATTTTCAAACGAAGAAAATAATTGTAAATCTAATGTTGGATCAAGCACCGGATCATTTGGTGGATTACCAATCATAAAATTCAGTCGTGATAAATCCGGCGCCGCCATAGACACCCCCAACTTTGAACTCAACAACTGCCTTGCCTCTTTAACATAACTACTTTTCAAATCATAATCATTCGTTGCCGGAATAATTGCCCGCTCTAATCGCGATTTTGAAACTAATCCCCCTAATTTCACATCATATTTAACATCGTAAAACCCTTTCATCTGTGCACTTGCGCTTGCCTCTGGTTTACAAGTAATCCCGCGTGAAATACTCTCACCCTGTAAATCCATCTCTGCTTTCCCCACAATTTCCCCTGTAATATTATCTTTCCTCTCTCGCCCCACAAACCCGCATGAAAAATGTGCTTTGATCTGCTGCTTGCGTGGATTTTCCATCTCAAATACTACTGGATACATTATCTTTAATGGCTGCCCCTCTGTTCGAAACGACACTAAAGGAAAAGTCTCTTTACGTGCAAATCTCACCGTTGTCGGCTTATTGATTGTCGGATCAGCAACCCCGCTCACCGCAACTAAATTCTTCTTCTCTTTCTCTTCTTTGAAACACTTATCAAACGCCGGACTACCTTTCTTAATCATCCGTTGTTTCTCGCAAACCACTTCAATTGCCACGGTTTCTTGTCGTTCTTTCACACAATCTTGTAACTTCAAATAATCACCATTACTTATACACCATCCCAGCGATGTAATCGCCGACTCCCCACTCACTTTCTTTAACTCCTCTTGTTGCGCTTTCGTAAACTCACCTACATCTGGTGCATTAAATTGACTGGAACCCATCTCTGGCGCTGCCGTCATTATCGCAATCACAATCATCGCAAACGGATACAAAAACCCTACAATCTTCAAAAACGCAATGAAATTAGAAACTGTTTTATTCTCACTAACCGCCCCCGGCAACATCAACAACCCAAATAACGCCCACCACGGGATATCACGAATCAACATTCCATACAATGGCCCAGATGTAATATTAAATTCTTTATTCAACAACGCAATTAATCCAATATCTAAAAACAACACCAGGACCGGCAACAACCCATACAATTCCGGTGTCACATTTCCTCCTTTGGTGAAATAACCATAAATTCCCGACACCACTAAAAATAAACCCCCTAACGAAGCAATTACAGTGAGATTAACCGCCCCTTGAAACACAAAATACCAGATTAAAAAAATAACCGCCGGTAAAAACACCCCTACTTTCTGTTGTTGTGTCTTCTCTGAGAATGCGTATAACGCCGCAAAACAAAGAATAATTGAAACATAATTAAGAAAATTAGAAGGCCCCGCAAAATATCGCCACAAAAATATTCCTACGCCACCAAAAAATACGACAACGGCCATATATGTGAAAACCGCTGATGTAGCTTTCGCAAACGTAGGCATATAACTATCACTATTTCCCTCACCACCAACATTTTTCTTTAATGTATCACTAATACCCATTGTTAAATGCAATTATCCCAAACTAAAAATTTGTTAGATTTTGCGTTCACCCTCTTTTTTTAGATAGTAAAAGTACTAAAACAAAGCACAATTACCACAACTACAGAGAACTTTGCAAAATAATGATTTTGACACTTTTTGATTATTAATTTATCAAAATTATGACTATTGCAAAGTCTCTAAGAGGAGTTTGAGTAAAAATATCAATTATTCAAACTCCTCGATACAAAAATCAGGAAAGATGTCCGTTTTAGAAATACTGCCACCAAATCCCTG
>CAYSCV010000014.1:0-20494 GCA_964429715.1 uncultured Methanosarcinales archaeon | reverse complement strand
ATTCTTATACGTAATCTTTAAAAATACCCCCTAGTTTTAACCCTCTATTGGCCCTGTAGCATAGCCTGGTAGTGCGCACGACTGATATGCTTTAATAGAATCTAAAGAATAGATATCGTGAGGTCCCGTGTTCAAATATTGACGCTCGACAAAATTTCGAACGCCAGTGAGAAAGTCACGGCGGGGCCATTTTTTATATTTTCCCTCCAATGACTACTCCACAACCATAGAACAACAAACATTGTACTCTTATTTTGCCCAAAAATCAATAAGTATTGAAACACTGCAATCAAAAGTAGGTTTGCAAACAGTAGAAGACATCGTACGCGGACTAGATACTATGAACAAGCTATTCACAAAAGCAGAAACCGCAGCAAAGAAAAAAGATCAAACCAAAGTAGTACAATATATTATCCAAGCTCGTCTTACCAAAGATCAAATGTATCAATCCGTAATTGAAAAAATATTCCAAAGAGATATTACCCGTTTGCTTGAGAACATAAATCAACCAGTATTCCAAACTCTCACTCAATATCTAATTGAAAAAAATGAAAAAGAGGAACAAAGAATTATGGGAATTCTGATAGACGGAGGGTATAACTAATGCAAACCTATTATTTAGAATCTACAAAATTAATGACGCCGCTAACACTTGGAGAGCAAGGCATCTTCTATCAATACCTCCCTTCAAACCCGGCCACCTATCAAGCAGCGTTAGATCAATGGAAAACTGAGCGCGGCTACACCGCTCAAGATGAAATACGTCTCAATCCTCAAACCGAAAACCTCAACACAATCCTCTCAAAATTTGACAAAGAACATCTTCACACCGACGACGAAGTACGCTACATTCTTGATGGAGCAGGCATCTTTGACATTCGTTCAAAAGAAGACGACTGGATTCGCATTCTTGTTCAAGCTGGAGATTTTCTCATTGTTCCTGCAAATATGTACCATCGCTTCACGTTAACAGAAGAGAAATCAATTCATGCTATTCGTCTCTTCAAAGACAACCCTTCTTGGGTGCCAGTCTATCGGCAATAAAAATTTTTTTCTCTTTTTGTCACATCACCACAAACTCTGTCTTCACCTGCTTCAGCGACGTCAAGGTCTTAATCTTCACAATCCCCTTGCGTGATAACACCCGACGTAAAAATCCATAATATTCCTCCTGATCTTTCGTTCGCACTTTAATTATCATCTCCCAATCGCCTGTACAGATATCCACACTCTCAATCTCAGCATGTTTCGCCAAATCCGCCGCAATCCGCTCAGGATCCCCATACTCATCTGGTGATAAACTAATTAATACAAACACACAAAACCCCTCCCCAATTTTTCCATAATCAAACACCGCTTTATACGCAATAATCTGTTGCTCCTCTTCCATTCGTTTAATATTATAATGAATCGTTGTAGAAGGCTCTTTCAATCGCTGTGCTAAACGCGCAATCTGCGGGGTACAATATCCCAAATGCAATAAAGGCACTAATCTACTCTTAATATCTTTCATAAAATTGAATATTATTCAACTATTTATATATTTTTTGCTTTATTTTCGAATATTCTACCGATATGTATTTAAAGCAGTACTTTCCAAAAAAGCATATGATTGATACTATAACTAGATACACTGTTAAGCCTACGTCACCATTCTCTCTGTGTGAAGAACGCAGTGATACAGACGTTCCAAAACACCATAAAGAGAACTTTGCAGAAAACATTTCCCCATGACCTCAACACCCCTCCAACAACCATTGAATACCCTTCCCATCCTCGACCTAGATCATCCCGGCGCAAACGATGTAGAATACAGAAAGCGCCGTGAACAAATCACCAAAGCTTCAATTCAATTCCACACAGAATCAACACCCTCTCTCTCAAAACCAATTCCCAACGTACACTACACTCCAGAAGAACACAAAGTCTGGCAGCATGTCTACAAAAAACTAAAACCATTGCAAGAGAAATACGCCTGCTCCCTCTACAAACAAGGCCGTCTTCTCCTAAACCTCCCAGAAAATCACATCCCTCAGTTAGCAGACCTACGCAATCAACTTAAACTCATCAGTAATTTTCAACTCGAACCTATCCCCGGCCTCATTCAACCAAGAATATTCTTATCCAAACTCGCAAACAACACCATGCTCTGCACCCAATACATTCGTCACCCCTCCAAACCCGAATTCACCCCCGAACCGGATATAATCCACGAAGTCCTCGGTCACATACCATTATTCACAAATCTGCAACTCAACCACATCTCTCAAATAATCGGCCACGCCGCTATCACCGCAACAGAATCACAACTCCTCTCTCTAACAAGACTCTACTGGTACACCATCGAATACGGTCTCATCGAAGAACACGGCCAAATCAAAGCATTAGGCGCAGGCCTTCTTGGCGGCCTTCACGATTTACAAAACGCCTTCAGTGGCAACGTCATAATAAAACCATTTAACATGCAGGAAATAATTACAACCGATTTTAATTACTCATTTGAACAGCCTCACTTTTTTGTCATCCCCTCGCTAGACATACTTAAAATAGAAACAGAAAAATTGATTGCCAATTTTTGATGGAAAAAAAATCAGACCCCTCTTCTCCACAACCGCAATCTTTATAATTATCTTTCTTTCCCACAAAATCATGGAACCACTTGAATCAATCAGTCCCATCGATGGCCGCTATCGTCGCTACACCGAACCTCTCACTAAATTCTTCAGCGAACAAGCATTAATGTCTTATCGTCTCAACATCGAAAGTCAATATCTTCTCGCCCTCTCTACTCATCCGCAAATAGGTGTCAGAACATTCACCCCTAAAGAACATACTCTCCTCCTCAACCTTCCAAATATTTCAGTAGAAGACGCAAAGATAATCAAAGCGATAGAAACCAAAGGCTACAACAATATAAAACCTACAAACCACGATGTCAAAGCCATCGAATACTTCATGAAAGAAAAATTGAAAGAGACATCTCTCAACGACTCTCTGGAATGGATTCACTTCGCCCTCACCTCAGAAGATGTCAATAATATTTCCTACGCTTTAATGCTTCGCGACAGTCTTGAACAAGTCCTTGTTCCAAAAATAACAGATGTTAAGAACACCATCGAAACCTTTGCCCATCAATACAAAGACCTTCCCCTGTTAGCAAGAACCCATGGCCAACCCGCGTCCCCCACAACTTTCGGCAAAGAATTCAAAGTATTCTCCAGTCGTTTGGAACGCCAACAAGAGCAACTCTCCCAATCAACCATTCTTGCCAAACTCAATGGCGCCACCGGAAATTATAACGCTCACTACGCCGCCTACCCCCAAGTCGATTGGTCTCAATTCACAACCGATTTCATTAATCATTTTAATTCTCAGCATCAGATTAAATTAAAATCTAATCCCTACACAACTCAAATCGAACCACATGATACCTATGCCGAACTCTTTGACAACCTGCGCCGCATAAACACTATCCTCATTGATTTCAATCAGGACATCTGGCGCTACATCAGCGACGACTGGATCACCCAGAAACCCATTGCTGGCGAAGTTGGCTCCTCAACCATGCCCCATAAAGTAAACCCCATCGATTTTGAAAACAGCGAAGGTAACCTTGGCCTTGCGAACGCTCTCTTCTCCCACTTTGCCAACAAACTTCCCATCTCTCGTCTGCAGCGTGATTTATCCGATTCCACCATTGAACGAAATTTTGGCACTGCCTTTGCTCATAGTCTCATTGGTTACCAATCAACCCTCAAAGGCTTAAGCAAAATTTCCATTAACGAACAAAAAGTAATAGAAGAACTCGAACAACACCCAGAAATCATCTCAGAAGCCATCCAAACAATCTTGCGCAGAGAAAATATCCCCATGCCTTATGAACAATTAAAAGAACTCACCCGCGGAAAAAAAGTAACACTTGCCGGCATTCAACAATTCATCCTCAACCTCCAAATTTCAAAACCATTGCGTCGAGAACTTATTCTGATCAATCCTCTAAATTACACCGGTATCGCATCTCAATTAGCTGAAAAATCATAAACTAAAATTAAAAATATAATCGGTAATAAATAAATAGAAATATATTAGGAGTGTGACCTATGATCGACAATTTTACAACATTAAAAGACAAACTATATTCCGGACGTGGCATTACCTTAGGTATGACACCGCAAGGCAATCCTTTTGTTGGCTATACCCTTACCGGCAGAAGTCCTTCCTCTCAAGCCAGAAAATTAGTCTATGACCAAGTTCTTCAAACGATTCGAACCGACGTAACCGATCCCGAACAATTACGACAAGGTAATCCTGCTCTCTTAATTTATCCCGCCATTATTGCTGTTGGAAACAATCGCATCGTCATCAGTAATGGTTCGCAGACAACTCTCCTTGCACAAGCTCCAAAAGAACATCGCGATAATCTAGATTATTTTCCTGCCGTTCCACCTATAGACGTTTTAGTTGCAGGCATGTTCAGCGATACTTTTGAAAAAGTATCTATACAAGGCATTGACCTGAGAACATACGAGCCTGATGCCCCCAATTTCACTCCTCGTATCAGTGGTTGTATCAATAGAAACTACGGCGCATTTCATATTGTAAGAAAAAGTTCTACAGACGCCCCTGAACATTCCTTGTTCACATTTCATTTAGAACCCGGCGTAGCAAAAATCATAACCACCTATCATGGCGGCAATGAACAACCATTACATCCCTTTCGCAGCGAACCTCTGGACGCAAAAATTTTCTCAAATGATGCCCCAACTCTAGCTGAACAGCTCTATGATGCCATAGGTCCAAAAGATGAGCGGAACTATCGCGTCGCCGCAGCCGTCATGATCATAAAAGATTCCAACCAAGAAGTCGCCATCATCAACCGCAGCCAACGAGGTGCATAATGGTCAGAGGAACAGACGTATCAGCTCTCAAACGAACCTATCGCACCGCCATCGTCGGAGATTTCCCCAACGAATTTCATCTCGATTTGCAAAAAGAAGCCGATTTAAAATACGGTGAAAATCCAAATCAACCTGCCGCTGTGTACACATACAACTCCTCCCCTCTTGCCCAGCTCACCAATATCCGTTTGGCAAAATCAGGCAAAGGTGGTATATCAGCAACCAATTTTATGGACGTAACTCGTGCGTTAGATATCTTAAAATATTTTTCAGCACCATCCGTTGCCGTGATGAAACATCTCGTCCCATCAGGTTTTGCTACCCAATACCACCCTGCCCCGCTTGAAGAATTATACTACAAAGCCCGCAATGCCGATGCCCGCAGCGCATTTGGTTCCATCGTCGTGCTCAATCAACCCGTTACTCTTGCCTGTGCCCATGCTTTATTAGAAAGCTATGTTGAAGGCATCGCTGCCCCCGAATATGAAGAAAGTGCCATGACCATTCTCGAAACAAAAAAAGATTTGCGCATCATGCTCTACTCAAATTTAGATAAACTCCCAAAATTTATAGGTGACGACACCGCTGGTTTATACGACCTCAAAGCACTTCCTACGGGAAGAATAATCGCTCAAAAACCCTACCTTACAAGTATTAGAAGTATTCAAGATCTTGTCCTCGATCCGATGATTAAAGGCATTGTTGTCAACAAAGATCCCACCAGCCGAGAACTCGAAGATTTACTCACCGCCTGGTATATTAATTTTGGCGTACGCAGCAATGGCATTGTCTTTGTCAAAGATGGTGTTACACTTGCCATCGGCAGCGGCCAACAAGAACGTGTCGGTGCTGTCGAACAAGCAATAGTCAAAGCCTATCAAAAAAGTATGGATTGCAAAAACATCAAATATGATCCATTGCAAGGAATTAATCCAAATATATTAATCAGCTCACCTTTGCACGGTGCGGTGTGTTCCTCTGATGCATTTTTTCCTTTTCGTGACTCTATCGACCTGCTCGCCAGAGTCGGCATCACCTCTCTAATCCAACCGGGCGGGTCGCTGCGAGATGAAGAAGTCATCAGCGCTATCAACCAACATAACATGAGCATGGCCTTTACGCTGGAAAGATGCTTTGGCCATTTTTAAGAAAAAATGATGTTCTATTTCGTCATTCTAATCCCTTCTCCCACAACTTCTCATACACCTGATGCCCAACTTCAGAAAAATTCTTAAAATACCCTGTATACCACTGATTCAACATCACTCCTACTCTCGCGGACTCTTCAATATCTTTGTACGTCTGAACCCCGCCTGTGCGAATCACATGAAACTCCTGCGTTGGCTCACCTTGTTTCAAATATTCAACCGCTCTTGCACATAACTCCAACGACAATTCCCGCAGCGGTCTGCCGCTCACCCCTCCCCCAAATGTGTTTGTAAAATAATTATATAACTTTTGCTCAGAACTATCAATTTTCTCTTTGCATTTCTCATACTGCGTTGACGTATTGCCAAAATTCACCCCATCATACCCTAAAGAAAAAAGTAAATCAAGTAACATGGGCACATCACGCATAGCCGTATCATTTGAAAATTTTACAATCACCGGCACAACCCGCATCCTCTTATCCACTGTTCGTGAATCCAAAAAATGTTCTTTCACATATCGTAACCGCAACGCCAAATCATTTTCCTGCGGCGTGCCATGCGCCGTATTTGGACAACTCTCATTCATCTCTAAAAAATCAACTCCTGCTTTTTCATACAATTTCAAACTACAAACCAATTTATCTAACTTCTCCTCCCCTTGTAGATTAGGCGAACCCATCACACTCCAACCAACCGGACAATCTAACAATCGTCCCAACTGTTGCGCCCGTATCGAATTCTCTGTATCACCCTCATTAGGTAATCCTAACCAATTTGATGCTGCACCTGAAGTCCGATACGGCACAAACGGCAAACACACACCTTCTTTTTCATTTCCTGGGCGTTCATTCCACGTACCTGTCCCTCCAAGATACGCTCCTGCTCCTTGCATCGCAACCATGTCATAACATTCACCATTCTTAAACATCCCTGCCGCATTCATAATCGGCGAACGAAATGAAATATTCCATAACGTTCGCACCCCTTCTTGTGGTGGTTCATACGCTTCAGATGGAATTTCTAGTTTCAACTGATTAAGGAACCGCACTCTTCCTTCGGAATATTTCCTCACGACAAGATCTACCGGTAATGATCGCAACAATGGCTGCACTCTTTTTTCCCATTTTGCTAACGTTACAATATCCATTTTATTCGCCCACCCGTTCATTTCTGATCAAAGATTCTAATTGCTCATACGCATCAAACGCATATTCTGTTCGTCTATCTCGTATTCGCCGCACCGTTCGCGAAATATCCAGCCCCAACCGCTCTTGTGTATTATGAAATGTCAAATTCTTAATCAATTGATCCGAAAAATTCTCCCGTCGTAAATACTCCTCAAATACCGGCCACCATGCAAGCCCAGGAATACCCGACATAAACGGATGACTCATTTTATCCGGCATCGTATGCGGTGCATGATCTGTTTCGATCCAATCAATCTTTCCTTCTCGTAAATAATTCAGCACTTTCTCCCGTGATTCTGGTGATCTCAGCGGCGGATTCATTTTCCACAACAACCCTTTTGTTTCACCCTCTTTTCCCTCATCCCTTCCTATGCTCTCACCTACCTTCATCTGCTGCCAATCATAGATAAAATGATGCGGACAGATCGCTGAAGAAATATTCATCCCCTCTTTTTTTGCTGCACAAACAAGCTCCACCGCAGTAGGAGAAGAAATATGCGCAATATGTAACTTTCCTTTAAACCCCGTTTCACGTGCAAATCGTAATTGATCTTTCACAGATTCAACCTCTGCTTCCTCCGGTCTTGCAAAACAATGTGTGATTGCGTGTAATGGATTCCATAAATTAGGTTTTAATATTGATTCTTTTTCACAATGCACCGCTAATATTCCTTTATACCCTTCATCTGCTAATGTTTGATATACATTTAATTGATCACATTCACTTGTCACTCCTAACTCTCCCACTGAATGCCCTGCATACAACTTTATGCCAACCACTTGAGGAAACAACTGGGTATACATCTCTACTGCTTGTTTCAATTGTGTAGCATCTTTTGTCGCCCCGATATACAATCCATAAAAAACTCCCTGAACATTCGCCTCTCGTGCCTTTTTCAATCGTGCATCAACAATCTCTCGGGTTAATATCGGCGGATCCGTATTTGGCATATCAAACACCGCATCAACCCCAGAATCATATGCCACCTCTAACCCATGTTTAATTGTTTCTTTATGCTTTTGATTAAAATCCCGTAAATGCACATGCGTATCTATATACATAGAAAAAAACAGACCAGATCATCTTTAAATGATTTATGGTGTTAAAAAGGTCATAATGTTGAAATCATAAACCCAAAACCTACACATTCCACAATATATTCTTCTGCGTATAAATCTTTAAATACGAGTTATCATTCGAAAATTACAATAGTGTCAAATACGTAAATCGATTTAATATCAAAAACGGAGGGGTTTATTATGAAAAAAGCAATGGTGGGAATATCTATATTATTATTAGCCTTAGTGATTGTTGGCTGCGTCGACTATAAAGCATATGACGTGCCCAAAGAAAACAAAACAGATACAAAAGACGATGCATCTCTGGTGAATGAAATCGCTCAAATCGAGCAAGAAGTAAAAAAAGATGACACTGCTCAAAGCCAGGTAAAAACAGAAGAAAAAACTGATCCAACAGCCGCACAAACACCTCTTACTGGCGCTGCGATAACAACACCTGTAACAGAACAACCTGCTTCTCCTGAAACAAACCCAGCTGAAACTCCAAAAACAGAAGAAACTGTTCTTCCTGAATTAAAAGAAGAGAAAACTGCTAAAGTAACAGAAAAAGTTGTAACCGAAGAAAAAACAGAACCAGTTAAAACTAGCTCTGAACTTATCGTGCAAGGCAACGAAACAATAATCAAAGTCAAAGAAAATGATCTTGTGAAACTTCATGTCAATGTAACTGATCCTGATAAAGACGTTGTCACTTTCACCTATGGTAAACCTTTAGATAAGAATGGTGAATGGAAAACTAATTACGGCGACGCGGGAGAATATGTTGTAACCCTAACTGCAACAGATGGAAAACTAACCACCACCGAAAAAATAAAGATTGTTGTCCAGCGTGTGAACGTCCCGCCGATGGTATCTGACTTACCTGATCTTAAAGTAAAAGAAGGTGAATTAGTCAAAATCGATCCAAAAGTAACTGACCCTAACGGTGACCCGGTGACAATGAAAATCTCTGCTCCTTTAGACACAAACAAATGGCAGACAGATCACACTAGTGCCGGAGAGTATTTAATCAAGCTTGTTGCCAGCGACGGTGAACTTAAGACCGAAAAAACTTTCCGCCTAACTGTTGAAAATGTCAACATGCCCCCGTCCATTGAAGGCTTGCCAAAAGATCTTCGTGTCAAAGAAGGTGAGATTGTAACATTAAAACCAATTGTCAAAGATTTGGATGGAGATGATGTTAAACTAACAATCTCTAGTCCAGTTGGTGATAAAGGCGTCTGGAAAACAAGCTACACCGACCACGGTGACTATACTGTCATTGTGACCGCTGACGATGGTAAAACACAAGTCAAAAAAGAAGTCAAAGTGATTGTTGAAGATGTCAACGTCCCGCCGATCATCAAAGACATTGTGGTACAGAAAAATTAGTTTTTTTATTTTTTTATTTTTTTTAATTAATATAACAATTTAATTGTAAGGGTGATAGAGATATATAAAAAAATATAAAACCTATTCCCATGATAAAAAATATCAAATTTGTTTCATTCGCTTTATTCCTCCTACTTCTGTCTAGTTACTCTTTCATTGCCACATCTGAAATAACCGTAAAAGAAGGCGACTTAGTTCGTTTGAAAGTCACTGCAACTGATCAAGATGGCGATAAATTAACTTATTATTTCCCTGAACAATTCAATAACCAAGGCGAATGGCAGACAACATATGGTGACGCCGGAGAATACGATATCGAAGTTCTTGTTTCCGACGGAAAAAACGAAGTAATTCAGCACGTTCGTCTTCTTGTTGAAAAACGCAACCAACCTCCTAGCTTAACTAAAACTGAAGTGAGTGTAAAAGAAGGTGAGACCATTGACTTAAAAAAATTCGTCAACGATCCAGATAAAGATCCTTTAACCTACTCTTTCCCTTCCCCTTTTTCTAAAAGCGGCACCTGGAAAACTTCGTTTGGTGATGAGGGCTACAAGATCATTAATTTTTATTTTACCGATGGGGAATTCAATCAAACTGCAAAAATTGCTATAAATATCATCCATTCCAATCAACCACCAAAGATAAACTCTTTATTTGAAGAAAAAGCTTTAGTCGAACTCTCTGAAGGTAAAGAATATGATTTCTTTGTCAATGCCCAAGATGCCGAAAAAGATTCTCTTCAATATCTTTGGCAATTAGACAACCAAACAATCAGCACAGAACAAAAATTCAAATACACTTTTTCCTACTCCAGCGAAGGTGATCATTATCTAGTTCTTGAGATTACTGACAGTATAGAAACTATCCGACGCACTTGGACTATTTTAATCAAAGATAGTAATCGCCCCCCATCGATCTCACTCCCAAGCCTTAGCGCCAATGAAAATGAACTAGTCACACTTCAACTTCCACTTAAAGATGAAGATGGTGACGATATCATGTACACTCTTCCTCCTCCTTTTAAAGAAGACGGCACGTGGCAGACAACCTATGGGGATGCCGGCATCCATTTTTTTCCAATTACTGTATCTGATGGTAAAAGCACAATTTCTTCAAATGTAACTATTACTATTGGTAAAGTCAATCGCCCTCCTCAATTTAATCTTGTACCAAAAGCCTATCTCAGCGAAGGTCAAAATTGGGTTTTTCCGCTAGACATTACTGATCCTGATAACGATGAATTTACTATGACCATTGACGGTTTGCCTACAGATGCCGCATTCTCTTCAGAAAAAAAACAAATTTCTTGGCAGCCAAGCTATGACTACATCAAACGTAAAGGAGGTATGATAAGTAATATTCTAAACACTTTACGTGTCGAACAACTTTTACTGCGCGAAAAAAAAATCCCGCTCACGCTTCACGCCTGCGATTTACAGCAATGTAGCAACAGTACATTAACACTTGTTGTCTACAACGTTAATCGTCCGCCTACTCTTCTTCCTTTACAAGATGTCACCGTAAAAGAAACTGAAACTGTACAAATAACCCCTGCCGCTGCTGATCCCGATGAAGATATAATTCACTTCTCGTTAACTCCACCTGTTGGCAAACGCACCGGAAAATGGAAAACCACATTTGAAGACCAAGGTGAATATACAACGTACGTTACTGCCACCGATGGTAAAAATCCTGATACAAAACCTGTTAAAATTACCGTTCTCAAAAACAATCGTCCACCTACTATCACAATAAAAAACGATGACGTCACCGTAAACGAAAATCAACAATTTCAAATCACCGCCAAAGCCACAGATCCAGATAACGATAACGTAACTTTGTCTCTTGAAAATCCTCCTGCTGGAGCTACATTCATCAACGGTGCGTTCCTCTGGTCACCTTCATTTGAAACTATTGCATTTAAAACCGACACTCTTCTCAATGATCTCTCCAGCTCTTCTGAATTCTTAAATAAAAAATTCAATTCTGAAGAAACTGTATTATGGCTTACGTTCAAAGCCTCTGATGGCGAACTCGAAACGATTCATCCCGTCAAAATTACTATCAAAAACCTCAACCGCGCTCCGCAAATAATTGGCTATACACCTGACAGTTTAGCCACTGCAAAAGTTGAACAACCCGTTCGCTTTACTATTAACGCCGCAGATGAAGATCACGATACACTCTCCTATTCATGGATATTTGGCTTTGCTGAAACAACCGTGCAAGGCACAAACACTATTAACCGCATCTTTACCTATCCTGGCACAAAACAAGTCACCGTAAAAGTATCTGATGGCCGCGATAGCGTAGAAAAAACCTGGGAGCTTAATGTTGTAGGAGAAGAATCACCAATCCCTATCACTGCCCCTACTCCTGAACAAGCCATAACTGGACCACAACCAAGCGTTACTCCAACCGGAAGCGTTACCGCAGAAATTCCAGGGGAAGAAATCTACAAAGTATATATGATTGAACATTAAATTTTATTTGTCATTTAAAGAAAATCCTGAAAAATGGCTATCCCCTCCCCTGAAGAGTGGGGATTTACACCATTTTTCCTAGACGGATTTTCTAAACAAGAAAAGAAACAAGCGATTTCTTTTCGGTTCGGAAATAAAGTAGTTTCTTTATTTCCTGAAATGAAAAGTAGCGAAATCCCAGCATTCGCGCAGAAAGACAATGATCTTTCTGGCGTTCCAGCAAAGTCGTTGCTTTGCTCAGGACATCTCCAACTATGAATAGTTGAGATTTCTGCTCTTTTCATTTAACTTTTTTCTTATCTTTCGATTCTATTTTACTCTAACTTATTGCAAAACATAAACATTTTTAAACTCCTTCCTTCTTCCTTCTGCTCATGAAGAGCATCAATCAAGAAATAGCCGAGATTCTTCAGAAAGATATCGCGCTTCAAAAATGTTTGAAACGCGACCTCATAAACACTCGTTCTCTCGCCCGTCAGCTTATCAAAGAGTACAACTTTTCCTATTCCATGGACGCCGTTATCAGCGCCATTCGCCGTTATGATCTTGAAAATATCTCCCTTCTCTCCTCCGAAGCCCAAAATGCATTTAAAAAAATGAGCATTACAACCAAAGACAACGTTGCTCGTCTCACCCTACATGACCATGCTTTCACAACCATCGCCCAAGACACCATCACTAAAAAAATCCTCAAAGAAAATATTCGTTTGATTAAATCAAAAGAAACAATTACCCTTCTTGTCAGCCAGAAAGACATCGAAAAAAAGATCGCCCTCTTCGATAAAAGTGATATCATCAACATTCAACATAACTTAACCGAGATCCGTCTCCAATTCGCTCAAGACATTATCAACATCAAAGGCATCGTTGCCCGAGTCG
The DNA here is from genome assembly GCA_964429715.1 of uncultured Methanosarcinales archaeon. Taxonomy (GTDB): domain Archaea; phylum Nanobdellota; class Nanobdellia; order Woesearchaeales; family GW2011-AR9; genus JACPNA01. Next base: position 7,445 of record CAYSCV010000014.1, on the reverse strand, counting down.
CATCCGAACTTGCGCTATGCGATATCAACATCGAAGAAATCATTTATAGCATGCCTGATCTTCTGCTCTATGTCCGTGAAGAAGATTTAGTATCCGCCCATAAAGCTCTGCTTGAAATTAAGAAAGGAAATTGAAAAGAAGTAGTCTACATTTAATAAAATTTTTCTCCATAAAAACATACCACTCTTTTAACAAAACCATTTCTCCCCCATTAACTTAATAAATAATCCAACCTAAATCTATTCTGATGGACCAAACCCAGAAAGTAGCAATAGAAACAATAAAGATGAACAAACAAGCGCTCATCTTTGTTGCCTCTCGTCCCAGTGCCGAAAAAACCGCTGAAGAAATCGCCTTGTTAACCGCCTTCAATTACCCTGAATTAGAACAAGAAATTCTTCACGCGATCGCTGCACCAACCAAACAATGCCGTCGCCTCTCTCACTGCGTAAAAAAAGGCATTGCGTTCCACCATTCTGGTCTCACTTCTGCTCAGCGCGAATTAATTGAGGAAGAATTTCGTAAAGGAACAATCAAAATTATCTGCGCAACTCCAACGTTAGCTGCCGGTGTCAATATGCCTGCGTTTCGTGTCATCATCAAATCCCTCAAACGTTTCAGCGAAAGATGGGGCAACGATTGGATTCCGGTCTTAGAATATCTGCAAATGGCTGGCCGTGCCGGCAGACCGCAATACGAATCCCATGGTGAAGCCATCTCTATTGCCAAAAACGACGCCGAAAAAGAAGAAATCTACGAACGCTACATTCTTGGTGTACCTGAAGAGATCTATTCCAAATTAGCTGCCGAACCTATCCTCAGAACCTCACTGCTCTCCCTCATCTCTTCTGGCATCATTCGTGATTCCCAATCATTGCACGACTTCTACGCCAAAACATTCTGGGCTCATCAATACAAAGACTTTTACAAATTATCCCAAATTATGGAAAAAATGCTCTCGCTCCTCAAAAATTATCAATTCATCACTATCGATGACTCTTCCTCCATCTCTTCTTCATCTACTACTTCCCCCGATTTCGTCTCCGCCTCTTCATTACAGAAATCCTCCCCTACTCACTCATCAACTTCAGAACCAAGACAAAAAATGCGCCCAACTCAATTAGGAAAACGCATCTCTGAATTATATCTTGACCCCCTCACCGCCCGCCACCTCTTAGATTGCCTAGAAAATTTCACCGAAAAAAAAAATCTCTTCTCTTTGTTGCAGATGATATCTCATACGTTAGAAATGCGCCCGCTGCTCAACATTAAAGTAAAAGAACGCGATGAAATCCAAGACCAACTTAATAAACACTGCGATGATTTACTCAAACCCGAACCAAGCGCGTTTGATCTCGAATACGACCAATTCCTCAACTCCATCAAAACTGCGTTATTCTTTGACGAATGGATTCAAGAAAAAGATGAAGAATATCTCTTAGAAAAATACGATATCCGACCGGGTGAAATCCACATCAAATTAGACCTCGCAGAATGGCTGCTCTACGCATCTGAAGAATTCTCTAAAATTACCAACAACAATCACGCCACCAAAGAAATTCATAAACTCCGTTTACGGTTACAATACGGCGTCAAAGAAGAATTATTAACTTTACTAAAACTCAAAGGCATCGGCCGCGTCAGAGCCCGAAAACTATATGCCAACGGCATCAAAGACCTCGGCTCAATCAAAACCATCGACCTCACAACATTAACTCAAATTCTCGGTAAAGCTCTCGCCGAAGACATTAAAACCCAAGTCGGCGAAGAAATAATTGAAATCTCCTCAGGTAAACGCAAAGGCCAGCTGAGTTTGGGAAAGTATAATAAATAACTATACCCTTGCTCCTATTGAAAAAAACTAAGAACAGTTCTCTTCTTTTCTTCAATGATATAATCCAGTTTACTTATTCCTAACTGAGATTTAAATATTTCACTTAAAGTATGCACAAACAAAGGAACCATCCGTTCCAGTTCAGCAAGAAGTGTTGTATCCCATACCCACACAATAAGCACTCCTTTATTCTCATAAACCCTCTGAAAATCTAACTTCATCACTGCCAGTTTTTTTGGAAATAAAATAGAACTGTCCCATATTTCAATAAACATCGCATCCAGTTCATTATATCCTGGTTTGGGAAACCAACTCTCTAAAAAATTCCCCTGAGAAAATTCTGCTACTCCAAACCCCATTCTTAATTTTCTCGAAGTACGTCGTTCTAATTGCTTCACCAAATTCTGAGATTTTAATTCACATTCAAGATATGCTTTGTGGACATTATTTATATTCCTGATGATTCCCATAAGCGCGATAAAAATAACTAAGTAATTAAACTTTTCGAAAAAATTAAAACTCCCTTGCCACATCACTAATACGAACTTCATCAATCACACCTTTAAACCCATTCTCATACGCATTCAAACCAAAAAATACACTTTTATTTGTTTTATAGACAATCGTTCCTTGCGCTAATTCTTCTGCCACAAGTTTTCGCTCAACATACAATTTCATCTTCGCTCCATCATACGTAAACGCCAAATGTGTAAATGTATCTGTCGGCAATATATATACACTTGATACTGTATGAATCTTCCCATCACTAAGCATCGCTCCTCCTGTAACCTTCCCTTCCTCAACTTTCAAAAAATATCCCTCATAAAAATCCTCTGTTGTGATTATATTTCCATACTTACCCTCGTAACTTTGACTGCTTAATTGCGGTTTAACGATAGCTTCCAACGTCAATCCACTTTTCACTTTCAACAGTACAGTATCTGGCAATTCCAGATACGCTTTTCCATCAAACACCCTCCCTTTACCAAACCCTTGCAGCGACTCCCCTTCCACCGTATTATAATTATTTAACTTCAATCCATTACAAAAATCACTAAACTCGTTTGGCACCTCAAAATGAAACAGAGCAACACAATGCTCATCTTTGATATACGGCAGAGGTACTTTAAGTACATCATTCATTTGAATAACAGTATCACTACCGCTTCCTGCTTCAGAACTTTTTTGAATAGCAATATCATATCCCGCTTCTGCTATACCCCCTCCATCCATAATATCTACAAGATTCATATCTTCACTCACGTTATCTTGCCCTGCAGTATCCTCTTTAATTTCTATCCCTACAGCATCTTTTGATTGTTTGTTAAAATCCTCATACGACAACGTTGGCGGCAGACAGCCGTATAAATTAAAAAGAGTTCCCACAAGAGTTCCTCTTAGCACTATATTCATTTGTCTTCGTCTCATACTTTAATCTTTTACCAAAGTGCTTCTTAAATATTTATATTCCAAAAAATATATAACCTAAAAAAGAATCTTTCCCTAAATGAAACATTTCCTCCACATCGGCCATCGCGGCGCACCCGCACTTGAACCAGAAAATACCCTTCGCTCATTCAAACGAGCCATCACTTTCAACGTTGACATGATCGAATGCGACGTTCATTTGACCAAAGACAACAAAGCCATCATCATGCACGATGATATCTTGGATCGCACAACAACAGGTCAAGGCTTCGTCTCAAATTACACCCTCAAACAGCTCCAATCCATTCGCACAAAAGTAAAAAATGAACCCATCCCCACAGTAGAACAAGTAATCCAACTCACAAAGAACAAATGCCAACTCAATTTAGAAATCAAAGGAATCAAACCAGCAACAGAAGTTGCTAAACTTATCACCTCCCACAACGCCCAATCTTACATCATTGTCTCTGGCAACTCTGTCAACGCACTGCAAACCGTCAAAAAAATCGACCCCAAAATCAAAACCGCCTTAATTTTTTGGGCAACAAAAACTGACATCGGCCAATACCTCTTTGACTACTGCGCACTCCTCTTCCTCCCTATTACAAGAAGAATCATCTTGAAGCGCGCAAAAGCCGCAAACGTTCAAGCCATCAGTTTAGGAAAACCCCTCGCAACCTCAAGCACCATCCAATACTTTCATCAACATAACTTAAACGTATATATCTGGACCCTCAACAAACGTTCAGAAATCCAAACATTCAAACAGCGTGGTGCTGATGGCGTGTTTTGTAATGATCCTCGGGAGTTTTAAGAAAAATATACTTTCTTTATTTCAATAAATATCCATCATCCATTTGAACACCGGAATGATTGTAATCTTCTTTTTTTCTATTTCTATTTCTTCCATCTGTTCAAATGTTAAAATGATCCCTTTTTCTATATTGAATTCATTCATTGCCTCCAACAACCCTTTAATTTCTCTTTCTTTATTCGTCTCATCAAGTGTATAACATACCTGTATTGCGGTTGTAATTTTTGTTCCCTCTTTAACCACAAAATCACACTCTGTATTATTTGCGTAATAATAAATCTCTTTCCCTTTTCTTTTTAACTCAATAAACACGGCATTTTCCAGATTTCTTCCTTTATTTGGTGTAAAATTAAGTCCGCATACCTGATTGAATACTGCATCAATCAGATATATCTTTCGTGGCGACCCCAATTGCCGTTTTATCGAATGAGAACATTTCAACAATTCAAAAAAAAGATAAGAATTATTCAAATAAGATATATACTCTTTTACCGTTATCGCATTTGAGAGGCCTACCGTCTTTTTCAACGAATTATAGGTGAATTGTGAAGTGGCATTTGTGGCAAGTATATTTACCAATTCCTTCAACACTTTCTCCCGTTTGATAGAATACCTCGTGATAATATCTCTATATAATATATTCTCATAAATCGTTCTCACATAATCTTTATCTTTATTTTTAAGATATTCTGGAAATCCTCCCATCAGCAAATATTCCTGAAATAACTTCAACAATCTCACTTTTTTCTCCACATCATAAAAATCATTCTTTCCAACCGTAATATTTTTAAATTCTAAGAACTCTGTAAATGAAAACGGATACACCTCATAGGCTTTATACCTCCCCGTAAGTCTTGTTCCTAATTCTTTGCTTAATAACGCCGCATTTGATCCCGTTATCACCACTTTTTTTCGCTCATCCTGTAATCTTCTCACAAACATCTCAAATTTATCGATATTCTGAATCTCATCAAAAAAATATATCTTCACCGGGCCATATAATTCGATAAGAACCTCATTGAGCATCTCAAAATCCTGTGCTCTAAAATCAAGTAACCTCTCATCTTCAAAATTAATATAACACCACCCTGTTTTATGCTCCATGATCTGCCTGAGCAGCGTTGATTTCCCGCATCGTCGTATTCCCGTTAAAATTATAATCCGTTCATCAGTAAACCATTTCAAGATCATATCCAGCAATTCTCTATGGACCATGTTCGGTGGCAAAGAAAGTTCTCTTTTTTGCTTTTCTACTACTTGCCTTAAAATTTCTTTCGTAATCATACTAATTAGCAATTAGTACTTATATATAAATCTTACTATTGGAGATTAGTATACACAATAACCTCTTCTAATGAATAATCACTCAAAAATAACAAAATAAATAAAACATTTAAATATATCCCTCACTTTTTGCCTCATATAAGATAAAAATCATCTTATAGTAAATCACAAAAGTAATGGAACATTACGCCATGTGATTTACTATTCTAGCAAATCTCGCAAATGTTCTTTAATTAACGAGATTTGCTATTACAATATGAGGTAAAACAAATGACATTGGAAAACATCACTGGAGATTTATCAGAAGCATACAAACAATGCGTTCCCGGCACAATATCGTGCGTTGACCAATTAACCAACGAACGTCGAATCAATCCAGAATTACGCAATCAATCGTTTTATACTGCTGATGGAGAAGTCTATTCTGTCGATGGTGAAACACCAACATTACGAATCACTCGTGAAGCAGTGAATCCTATCCTGAAGAATATTGACGACGCGTTTACTCAATTAACTCAAAATAATAATTATCAAGTTCTTCCTACTGATTTTGCTGCAGTAAAAACAGCTCTTGATACAGTAACCATCGATTTAACCAAATTAAACTTACAAGGCAACAGCAAAGAATGGCGTTATCTTGCTATTTCAACAACAAAATATGACCAACTCCAGCCAGAAGAACGTACCTTAGCCGAACGTATCTATGGCCAAGGCACTGATTTTGTTGAGAATATGAAAATGCTTAGCGATGCTGAAATTACAATAACAAGAGTATATGTTTTGAATCCAGACTATGTTAAAGAACACGCAAAAGAGGGTGCAATTGGGCGGGCTTCGTGGCTGGGTAATTTCAATGACATCTCTAACTTCAGCGCGGTTGTTCGTAACATCTACTATAACTTCCGCGTCCGTGGGGTACGAAAACAATAATAGGTAAAACAAATGACATTAGAAAATATCACTGGAAATTTATTACAGGCGTACAAACAATGCGTCCCCAGTACTATGTTGTGCGTCGACCAATTAACCAACGAACGTCGAATCAATTTAGACTTACGCAATCAATCGTTTTATACTGCTGATGGAGAAGTCTATTCTGTCGATGGTGAAACACCCACATTACGAATGACCCGAGAAGCAACTAATCCTATTCTGAACAATATTGATGACGCATTTGCTCAATCAACTCAAAATTATAATTATAAAGTCATTCCCGCTGATTTTGATGCAGTAAAAACAGCAGCAGACACTGTCACAATTGATTTAACTAAATTAACCTTGCAAGGCGGTGGAGAATGGTATTATCTTGCTATTTCAACAAGTAAGCCTTCACTAATGAAGAAAGGATACAACAAACTTAACGCTGAAGAACGCAAATTAGCAGAACGTGTCTATGGTCAAGGCACTGATTTTGTAGATAATATGAAAATGTTAAACAACGCAGGTATTATAGAAACAAAAGTATATGTTTTGAATCCAGACTATGTTAAAGAACACGCAAAAGAGGGTGCAATTGGGCGGGCGTCTTGGCTGAATAATTTTGGTTACAATTCCAACTTCGATGCCGATGATCGTAGCATCGATAACGATTACCGCGTCCGTGGGGTACGTCGTGAGGTCGAACGAAGAGAGCCTGTAATGCCTGAAGGGCGCGGCGCAAAACTGGAAGCTCCATTAATCATATGCTTGAGGTATCTCTTTAAACTACGTTAAAGGACTCTTCAAAATTGATTCTTTTTTTACATATAACAGTTTTGCGTTAATCTTATTCTTCTGTCTTAAGTTCAGATATCTCTTAATTACATGTGGAGGCACATACTCTTTGAGTTTATCTGTTCCTCCCCAGCCCACAAAATATTTTTTTGCAATAATATGATTAATCAAAAAAGTAAAACCCTGTACTCCCTCAAAACCAACCCCCCTCACCCATTTACAATCCCTAAAATTTCCTTTCCATATCTTCTAATCTTCGCATCCCCCATCCCATGAACCTCATTTAAATCCTGCGTAGTAATCGGCATCTTCTGTGCAATATCAATAATTGTCGCATCATGTAACACCATATACGCCGGCACGCCTTGCACA
>CAYSCV010000013.1:15207-20649 GCA_964429715.1 uncultured Methanosarcinales archaeon | reverse complement strand
CCTGCCGTCCGCACCATTTTCTTATCTCTTTAGGAAGGATTTATATATTCTATTACCGCAATGAATATTAACTCTTTATTCTTGAATGAACACATGCAAGACCATTATCTTGGGATTATGAATGGAGAAATGAGTTTTGGAAAATATGAGTCTGTTGCATCTGCAATGGTTGAAGGACTAAAGTACCCTGGTCCAGATGTTGCACTGATGGGTTCTGATAAAAATGAGAATAATTGGTACAACGGAAGAAAAGTGTTCATTCAAAAAGATTCTCTTTTTTTTCCTGATGAGAATTTTGGAATCTATGGCTCAAATGATTATATCTTTCCTGATGCAAATAATGATATTTCACAATTTCAGGCCCCTCTTGAAGCCCTCTTAGCGGGAATTGATGTTGATGCTAAGAAAAGTGTTATGGATATAGAAAGAGAAGACTCTTTTTTGTATGGTATTTCAACGCATGATATCCCTAATGGAAACGTATTTTTTCTTCGTCTGACACGATATAAAGATGAACCATATATAGAACAATTTAAAAAATATTTTAACACCCCTCACAGCCCGCTTGCATTATGTTTTGAAGGGGGGAAATGGGGTCGAAAGAGTCAATCTTATATTCATCATTCAGGTATTAATTTTTGGATAAGTTATTTGGCATGCTCGCTTCAAGAAAATAAAAAAGAAGATTTTTCTCGATTGCTCGAAGTGAATAAAGATATCACTGTAATAAAATCAGAACTGGGGGTGGCGTTATCAAACCCTTTGTATATGGAAGCATTATGTCACAAAATTGAAGAAATAGTAGAACCTCATTTTCAAAGAACATTTATTTCTACATAAAAAAGAGAAAAAGCACCACATACAACAACGGCACCACAATCAACGTACTAAACTCCGTTCGCCGATGAATCTTCTCAATCAACTCATGGTACTTTCGCTCCTGTAATTCCAATAAAGTAATATTAATCACAAAACTCATCAACAGCACAAAATACGTCAGCACCATAAACTTATCCGCAAACGTCAAATATCCTACGGGCGGAATTTGATTGCTAATTGACACATGAAACATCACTGCCGCAACTAAACTTGACCCTGTCATCGTTAAACGCGTCGCTACTTTATCCGGATCGATCACAAAACTTGCCAGGACAATCAGCATGATAAAAATCACCGGCAAAAACGTCTTCAAAAATGAACTCAACGCAATGCGCGAAATATCAATCGAATACACATACTGTGAATACGTCTCCCCATAGATTGGATACTCATGATCATGCACTTCTGCTCGCCAGCCATCAATATTCCATCCCGTAAATACAATACTCTTATCAATTCCCGTTTCTTTCAACAACGGCACATAGTGTAATTGTGCACTTGCTTTATCCTTATCCTCTAAAATAATCTGCACTTCTTGAGAATCAAATGGAAACTTCTTCAAATCTACGGGACTGTTTAAATTAGCTTGGATGCGGTAAAACTTCTCAGTTGGCTTATCCACCATCTTATCAATTGTCGATGCTCGCCCATTCATGAATTCAAAATTTGGTATCGAACAATTCTTCTCACACTTCAATGACAGATAGAAATCCGCCGTGAAAGAACCTGTCGCCACATCAAACTTCCCCAAATTCAATAAATATAATCCCACTTGCACTTGCTCTGGTGCTTGCGTTTTAATAGCTGGCTCTCCATCTCCACCACTAACAGACGCACTTGGTCCTGCCAACACCAAAAATGATAATAATATCACTAAAAATAATCCACTCATAACTGTTTTTTGTTTCATCCCAAAATTTTTCCAACCCTGATTTATTAACATTTCGCTAAAAAAATGAAAAAGTTCATACGTTCTTAAATAATATGGCGACTTTTTCTTTCCCAATCGCCAAAATAAACGAAGCTAATCTTGGCCCTCGTTCTTTGTTGATCAGTACCCGATACGCCAACGTAAAGAACTGTTTAACATCCATATTTGCGTTTTTACATAAAATATACATTTCCTCATGCAGCTCCACATCCGTCCAGTTGCGTTCTACTAATTTTCTGGCAAGAGTATGAAAAATATCCTGCTCTGCTGAGTTAAGCGTCACTTGGGTCGTTTCTTGCACACTAAATCGGAACTCCTCTGGTGCATATTTCAACAGCCATTGCTTCGCACACAACGCTCTCGTATGCAACCTTTTTTTATCATGTTCATTCTTCAGCTCTTTCTCAAAATACACCGTTGCCTTTCCCAAATCCAAATTATGAATTTGTAATAACGTCGTCAAATGCCGAAAGCCCAGCTGATAAGGAATAGTTTTAGGAATTGTACCAATATAACTTAACTCATACGCCACTTTTTGCTTTATCATCTCTTTCTCATTCACCTTCTCTAACCCAAAATAAATCCGTTCACACTTATCAAAATCCTCATACACTTTAATCACATCTGCATCAAACGAAATTGCAAACTCTTTATTGGGCCGCGTCCCCGCAAAGAGATAACGCGTAATTTCTGGCTCATAAATCTCAAGTACATCTTTAAGTGTAATCACATCTCCTGAAGAGCTCGACATTTTCCCTGCTCCCCCTTTCGTGCTGATAAAATCATACATCACATACGTCGGTGCCGTAAACTTCCACACTTTTTGTGCAATATTTTTCCCCGTATCATAACTCCCGCCAACCGTCGAATGATCCTTGCCGCCAGGTTCAAAATCAACTCTTTCAAAATTCCAGCGCATCGGCCAATCAATACGCCACTTCAACTTCACTAGCGGTTTTTTACGAAAATCAAATTCATCATGGTGGCCACATTCACAGGTATAATCAATAATATATCCTTTTTTCCATTTCAACTTGGTAATCGTATCTTTGTGACATTTCTCACAAAAAATTGAAATCGGCAGCCAGTTCTCATCCACTTCTTCTTCTCGATACTCATTCAAACATGATTTAATTTCCTCTGTATGCTCTAACGCTTTTTTAATTTCTTCAGTATACTCACCCCTGCGATACTTTTTTGCTTGATACAAAAACTCTGGTGCAATCCCTACTGCTGGAATAGATTCCTCAACTTCCGCTTCATGATGTCGAGCATAACTCTCATGGCAGCCAAACGTATCTGGAGTATCAACGATTGGAAACCGCAAATATTTCTGTAATACATCCTGTTTTGGCATATTTTTTGGTACTTTACGAAACACATCATACTCATCCCACGAATAAATAAATCGTACATTCTTCCCCCTCTTCTCAAGTGCCCTCTTCACTAAATCAACTGTAATTATTTCACGAAAATTCCCAATATGCACTGTTCCCGAAGGTGTAATTCCCGCCGCCAATGTATACGATAACTTGTCTCCCTTCTCTTTGATCACCCGTTCCGCTGCCACGTCCGCCCAATGGTATAATTCTTCTTGTTCATCTGATTTTAGGTGGTTTGGATTGAGTTGTGCTTGAGAATTTTGTCTTTGATTTTTCTGTTCAGATTTTTCTTTTGGTTGTGAAAGATGTTCTTGTGCATTATTCTTTTGATAGAATTCATCAAATTGTTCATGGGAGAGGAATTTTGTGGTAAGATCAAATGTGTTTTGTTTGGCAGTAAGTATATGAATTTCCCCGCCAAGAATTGATTGTAATTCGTTGAGTGCGTTTTGGAGAATTGTTGGATCCGCAAGCAAGCTTTCACAATACAGAATTGCGTTCTTCGTTTTTTCTGTAATTTGTGTCACATCCGATTCGCGCCAATTCCATCTGCGGCACAAAATATCATTGTTATGTTTATACACAACTTCCCCACGTTCCGGGTTGCGTATTTCAGTTGTACCTAATGCTTGGAACTGTTCTGTCCCATTCGCAAACGTGAGTGTAATGTCGTGTGTGACATTTGAGAGGTCATCCGCCCCAAGCGGAAGCATATATTTAAGTGAAATATAGTTATAGGCATCCACCAGATTGTTAATGGAAAGAATTGTATTATTTTCTAACACTCGTGTCAGCAGCGCTTCCACCGACGACTTATATTTTTTTGGTTTCGCCCCAAAGAAAGTATACGCTTCCCGCCACAGAGTGATGTGAGGGAGTGTTTCAAGATCTTTTACAGTGTACTTTGTTTTGAGTTCGCTTTGAATGCTGTTGAGTTTAGATTGGATCTGTGGATTTAGTTTTGAGTTATCAAAGTGAGGAAGAAGAATGATTCCTACTTGTAATTTTGGAAATTGCTTAAACAGTGCTTGTGAGATACGGAATTTGACCATTTATACTTTGAATCAGGAGAGTTATATAAAGATTTTGGAGGTGATTTTGGATTATATCCGGGTTGTGCTTTTTTCATCACAAAACATAAAAATAGGAACAATTTAAGTTATTTTTAATAGAGATGGCACGCGATGACAAAAATTAAGGGTAAGCAAAGAGTTATGTTGCAAGTGAATGATGAGCGAAAACAGGGTCCCAATTGAGCAGGCGGCTTTACAACCGATGCCATCTTTTATATTTTTTTAGCCGTAGAGTAATCTTTATAAACATTCTTTCTTTCTCTTCTAAAAAAGAGGCATATAACAGATGATCATCACCAGCTGCGGCAATTCTATCCCCCTAGCAAAATCAGTAGCAAAATCCCTTCACTCTATTTACTCCCCTATAACCATCAACGCTTTTCCCGATGGTGATATATATCTCCAATTCAACTGCAATCTCAAAAACAGAACTCTTGTCATAGTTCAATCTTTCCACCCCCATCCAGATCAATCATTACTTGACATCATCTTCGCCGCCCATACTGCCAAAGACCTCGGTGCCAAAAAAATAATTCTCATCGCTCCCTATCTGGGATACATGCGCCAAGACAAACGCTTTCATCCCGGTGAATGCATCTCAAGTAAAATAATGGCTAAACTTCTCAACGGCTGCATTGATAAAATCATCACCATCGATCCCCATCTTCACCGTTATAAATCAATGAAAGACATCTTCACCATTCCTGCTATTAATCTCACCGCAAATAATCTCATCGCCGAATACATAAAAAAAACCTACCCCGCCAAATACTTCAAAAACGAAGTCATCATCGGTCCCGACTGGGAATCCTACCAATGGGCCGAAGATATCGCCAAATCAGTGGGCATTCCTTGCACAGTTTTAGAAAAACAACGTATCTCTTCATTAGAAGTGCATGTCAAAATGATTAACCCCATTACAATCAAAGGAAAAGATGTAATTATCGTTGATGATATCATCTCAACAGGAAGAACCATCGCTGACGCCGCAAAAAAAGCAAAATCTCTCGGTGCAAAAACGATCACAACCATTGGCGTTCACGGCATCTTTGTTGAAAACGCCATAACTGTCATGAAAAAAGCAGGTGTGAATCATATCATTACCACAAACACCATCGAAAAACCAACCAGTAAAATTGATGTTACCTCTTTAATAGCACAAGCGCTTAAGAAATAA
>CAYSCV010000013.1:0-15107 GCA_964429715.1 uncultured Methanosarcinales archaeon | reverse complement strand
TCATCAACTGCAAATGCTGCGTATTGGTCCGTAACTGCTCCAACATCTTCTGCATAGTCCTATTCGCCGGCAATACTAACGACTCTTGCCGTACCGAAGTATCCACTCTTATCTCCCTCTGCACAGCATAAAACAACACAATCATATCCGCTCCCCATTTACACTCTTCACCAAATCGTTCACGATACAACTTCAAATATTCCTCAATCAATGGCAAAACCTTTCGCAACACCTTTACTTTATATGCACAAAATCCCGGTGAATTATGTAACAATTTCTGCCCTGCACCAAGAATAATCTCCCCCTGCATCGCTCCTTGAAATTGATTAAACATCACATCAAACGGCTGTAGATGTTCTTCTGCATACTCAATCTGGCATAACACCCCGCCTATCTCATCTTCTTTGAGCCGTATCTTCTCAATCATCTCTATTATCCGTAACGGATCATGCTCCCCATCCGAATCTAAACGCACAATAATATCTTCATCATTTAAACTTCGCTCAACAAAAAAACCATACGTTCCAAACAACGTCTTATCTAACCCAATATTCTGCTCATTCCTCTTAACCCATAACCAATTATACTTCACCTGCATCTGTTTCAAAACTTGCTGCACCTCCACATCATTTCCATCATCTACCAATAACAACTGCATAAAATCCCCTCGCGCAACACACCTCTCCACTCGTTGTAAAAATCCCTCTAAATCAGCTAGTAACTTATGCCGCATCACCTCTGCAATTGTCGCACTGCAATAAAACGGTGTAAACACTTTAATCTGTTGATTACGCATAACAAAGAAAAAATAAGTCCTATTTATTAAACTTATAGTCTGAAAAATAATCCATTCAACCCAATTCTTCTCACACCACCACCCTCTCTAACTGTTGTTCAAACCCTTTGATCTCACGCAAAATCTCCTCCATTGCCGAAACCCATTGGATCAATCTAAGTACTGTTTGGTTTGTTTCTGTACACAAAGCTCCTAACTGGCTGCGCACTTTTTCCGTATTTTTCCCTTGTAATTTGACAATCAATTGTTCTTCTGTTATAATCTCTTTTAATTCTTTTTGCAACTCCCCGCTAAAACGATCTGCAATGCGCAAAATCTGTTTTTGAATAATCAACAACTGCGTTTCCAATCCTCTCCCCTTCTCTTGTAATACTCCTGGCAACTGTTTTTCTAATTCTTTCAACAATTTTCCGATTTTTTCCTCTGATTGAAACGACTTCCGTTCTGCTCTTTGTATCCATCGTAAAATTCGAAACCCTTTTCGTGCATCCGCCATCGCTTTTTCCGAAGGCTCATTATCAATTCGTTGTAATTGTAATTGTAAATCTTTAGCATACTTATATTCTGCTGTCACATTCTTTATAGAAACCTCAACTTCTTTTCGTAACCCATCTAATTGTTGTACCATTTCTCATTCACCTCTCCAAACATAATGTACGAAGGAGGTATATAAATATTATTGTTTCCCATTCTAGAATATATTTAAACTACTTCTATTCAAAATACTTATACATCGGCTGCTGCTCCGACACCACTTCTTTATTTGCATATCGCGCCAACACATATAACAGATCAGACAACCTATTTAAATATCTCAATACCTCTGGATTCACCTCTATTTGTTCCATCAACCCCACTACATCCCTTTCCGCTCGTCGCGTCACTGTCCGCGAGAAATGCAGCCAGGAACTCAACATCGTTCCCCCTGGTAATAAAAAACTTTTCTGCTCCACTAATTTTTCCGACACTCCATCAATCATCCGTTCAACATCTGTAATATGCTGTGCTGTAATCGTCGGCACTTTAAAATTTCCAGGCATTTTTTTTGCACTTAACATCGTCAATTCCGCTCCCACTGTAAATAAATCATGTTGGATTCGCTCAAGCGTCGATTTAATTTCTATCCCAATTACACTTTGTTCACTTTCACCTGCAGCAGCATGCGACATCGCTAATCCGATCAGAGAATTTAATTCATCAACCGTTCCTACCGCTTCAATACGTAGATCATTCTTGCGTACACTCTCGCCAGTATAAAACGTCGTACTCCCCTCATCTCCTTTTTTTGTATAAATTTTCATGAACATAATCCCTAACTCCCACTAAATAACTATTTTTTCCTCTATCCCTCTCCAATCATAATCACTTGATCTTCATAACTCCCATCTCGATAAATTGTTATACCTTTACACTTTGATTTCCACGCTAATAAATATGCCTCCTCCACATCTCGTATTGCCGCTGTTCGCGGAAAATTAATCGTTTTTGAAATAGAATTATCCACATACTTCTGTAACGTCGCCTGCATCTTGATATGCCATTCCGGCTCAATATCCTGTGACGTCACAAAAACATCACGTACATCTTTTGGAATCTCTTTAAAATCCTGTACCCCCCCACTTCGTGCAATTTTATGAATTAATTCTGGTGAATAAAACCCTCTTTCTTTTGCTGCCGCTTCAAACATTTTATTCAAATACACAATCTCATTATTTCCTAATACTGTTTTCGCATAAGAGATCGCAAATAACGGCTCACATCCACTAGAGGCATCTGCTAAAATGCTAATCGTTCCCGTTGGGGCAACCGATAAACAATTCATGTTTCTCATTTTTCTTCCTGCTTTTTCATGATCTGATCCCACCCACCCCGGACATACTCCTCTCTGCTCTGCTAATTCCATTGATGTTGCATACGCTTCCTGTTTGATAAATGACATCAATTTCTCTGCAAATTCTAATCCTTCTTCAGTATCATATTTAATCTTCAACCGTGTCAATAAATCAGCAAATCCCATAATTCCTAACCCGAACTTTCTCGTCTTCTTTGTCTGCTCTTCAACTTCTACACTCGGATAACTATTCATCTCAATCACATTATCTAAAAAATGAACCGCCGTATGAATTGTCTGTTTCAATAATTCCCATTCTAACCCTTTCTCTGTAACATCCACAAACTTATTCAGATTTAAAGAACCTAACACACATCCTTCATAGGATAATAATGGTGCTTCTCCGCATTGATTTGTTGTTTCAATCTCGCCTAAATGTTTCGCCGGATGCTTTCGATTAATTTCATCAATAAATATTAATCCTGGATCGCCGGTTTTCCACGCATTCTGTGTAATCATCGCAAACACATCTCGGGCTCGTAGCTTCCCCACATATTTATCTGAACGCGGATTCACTAAATAATACTCTCTATCCTCTTCCACTGCTTTCATAAACCGATCTGTTACTGCCACAGAAATATTAAAATTCTTTAACGATCGTTTATCACGTTTCGATTCTACAAACCTAATTATATCTGGATGATCTACACGAAGCACCGCCATATTCGCTCCCGGTCGCACCCCCCCCTGCTTAATTTGTTCTAATGCTGTATCAAACACATGCATAAACGAAACTGGCCCCGCCGCAACACTAATATTTTGCCCCACCGGATCATTCTTTGGTCGCAGTCGTGAAAACGAAAACCCCGTGCCCGAACCTCGTTGATGGATAATCGCCGCACTTTTCAATGTGCCAAAAATCCCCTCCATTGTATCTTCAATAGGGAGCACAAAACACGAACTTAATTGCTGCGTCTTTGTTCCTGCATTCATCAACGTCGGAGAATTTGGCAAAAAACGTAATGAAGACAACATTTCATAAAAATCTTTTTCTGTTTTTAAAACATTTTCTTCCCTCACCCCATATAATCCATCTGCTTTTGCAATACTCTTTGCTACTCGCTCAACCATTCCTCGTGGTGTCTCAATTAATTGCCCTAGTTCATCTTTTAACAGATATCGTCTCTCTAAAATTTTTAACGCTTCATTGGAAAAATTAAGATTATCTGAACTATTTTTTTGTCCTAAAATTAACGCTCGTCGCTGCCTCTCTTCTCCTTTCTTATAACGAAATAAAATAAACGCTTTTGCCGTTTTCGCATGCCCCTCTTCAATCAACACTTTTTCGACACAATCCTGGACATGCTCAACCGTCGGTATTTTCCCTCTCCCTTTAAACTCTTCTTGTAAATGCATTAACACTTTTTGCGCCAATTGCTCTGCAAGCGCTCTATCTTTTCCTCCCATTGCTTGCGCTGCATTAAATATTGCATCAGTTATTTTGACTGCATCAAATGATACTACTCGTCCATCTCGCTTGATCAGAGTTTGCAAAGGTAAAGATTCTGGAGATATAGTCATAATTGTAAGAAGTAGGGCATATTTATATGGATTATGGTAGTGAATTTGAAAAAAGAAGAAACCTAAATAAATAAAAAAAGAAATCTTCGCTCTAACTACACCCACTCGTCTCCCCACACACTTCACATAACATGCACGTTCCATTCTGTCGCAGTTGTGCCGCACCACACCCTCGACACTTCTGCTTCTCCCCATTTTTTAAATTTGATTCTAGCACTCCACTACTACTTCTTCGCTCCACATTTCTCTGCCCTATTGCAACCATTCCCGCTCCAGTATCAAACTCTCGTAAAAACGCTCCCAATTCTGACACTAACGGATGCCCTTCCATCGTTAAACTCTGCGTCGCAATCACGCTTGGCGAAATCCCATTCTGCAGACTCATATTAATCACACCCGTTAACGCTTGTGCCATCACTTCTTGCGCAGGACTCACCCCTTCCATACGCGCCTCAACCCCTTGCAATACACCCTCCTGCAACCGCGCAATCAACTGCAATTCTTTCTTGCCAATCATAATCTTCTTGCGAATCTCCTGCCTAACCTGCTCATCATCATTTTCTTCTTCCAGCAACTGTTTCAATTCCATATTTTCATCCAACGTTGCATTTAATGGTTGACTTAATTTTGATCCATCCCTATACAGCGCCGTCGCTTTAATCATCATCGTCCACGCATCATAATATGCTTGTTTGATCTGCTCAACCGTCCACTCGCGCGGCATATTAATCGTTTTAGAAATCGCACCTGAAATAAACGGTTGCACTGCCGCCAGCATTTTTAAATGCCCATAGGGGTGGATATATCTCTTTCCCGTTTTCCCACATTTATTTGCACAATCAAATATTGCATAATGCTCCTGTTTTAGATGCGGTGCCCCCTCAATCGTCATTGCTCCACAAATATATACATTTGCTGCTGCAATCTCTTCATTAGTAAAACCTAATACATTCAAGAGATGACCTTCTTTTCCTTTCATCACTTGATCATTAAATTCTTGTCCTACTGTCCATTGATTAAACACAAACCTAATATCCATAGTATTTCTCAAATCTTTTTCAATACCTGCAATCTGTTCCTCACTCAAACCGCAATTTAGCAACCGTTCTCGATTCACACCAGGACTTCCTGCAAATGTTCCAGAGCCAATACAATATTGCAATATCTCTTCAGTCTCTTGTGCACCATATCCTAAACGACGCAATGCGGAAGGTACAGAATTATTAACAATCTTAAAATATCCTCCTCCTGCCAACTTCTTGAACTTCACAAGTGCATAATCTGGTTCAACTCCTGTTGTATCACAATCCATTACTAACCCGATTGTGCCGGTCGGGGCAATCACCGTTGCTTGGGCATTTCTATATCCCCATTTCTTCCCTAAATCTAATGCTGTATCCCATGCATCATGCGCCGCCTCTAACAACTCGCGAGGACAGATCTCCTGATCAATTGCCATAGGCGTAATCGTTAACTCTTCATATCCATTTTCACCATACGCCGCTCGCCGATGATTGCGTATAACGCGCAGCATATGTTCTTTATTCAGTTTATACATCTCAAATGATCCTAATACTTTCGCCATCTCTGCCGAAGTCGCATAACTATCTCCAGTCAACACCGCTGCTAACGCTCCTGCAATTGTTCTCCCTTCATCACTATCATATGAAATTCCTTGAATCATCAACAACGTACCAAGGTTTGCATACCCTAATCCTAACGTGCGGAATTGAAAACTCTTTTGTGCAATAGGTTCAGAGGGAAACTGCGCCATTAAGACCGAAATTTCTAATGCAATAGTCCATAAACGCACCGCCTGCCGATACCCTGCCACATCAAATGTACCCGTCGCATCATCATAAAACTTCAACAAATTTATCGATGCTAAATTACACGCTGTATCATCTAAAAAATTATACTCCGCACATGGATTACTCGCATTGATTCGTCCCGATTCCGGGCATGTATGCCATTCATTTAACGTTGTATCATACTGCAATCCTGGATCTGCTGACGCCCACGCACAATACCCAATATCATCCCATAACTTCTGCGCCGGAATTGTCTTCATCACTTCTCCCGTACCTCGCGCCGTCAACTTCCAATCTTTCCCTTGCTTTAATGCTTCAAAAAAACTATTTGGAATACGTACTGAATTATTACTATTTTGTCCTGCCACAGTCAAATACGCTTCTGATTCATAATGCGTATCAAACTCTTTTAACGGCAAAGTATACCCCTGGCGTGCTAAATCTAACGCCCGCACTAAATAATTAATCGGGATCTGATCTTTCGCTGCCTGTTTTAACGCTCTTCGCACTCCTTTATCTTGTAATGGCTCCTCTTTGTGCATTGCCATTTCAATTAATGTGGCCATTCTTCGTTTCAAAATTTTACTTCCTGCAACTAAAGCCGCAACTTTCTCCTCTTCACGTACTTTCCACCAAATGATATCTTCAATTTCTGGATGATCTAAATCCAAACAGACCATCTTTGCCGCTCGCCGTGTCGTCCCGCCTGATTTGATACTTCCCGCTGCCGTATCAAAAATTTTCAGAAAACTCATTAAGCCAGAACTCGTCCCTCCTCCTGCTAATCGTTCTCCCTTTGCCCGTAGACGTGAAAAATTACTTCCCGTTCCCGAACCATACTTAAATATTCTCGCTTCTCGGGTCAATAAACTAAAGATCCCTCCATCCCGCACTAAATCATCACTTACTGATTGAATAAAACAATTATGAATTATAATCCCATTTCCTAAAAACTTTCCGCTCTCGGTTTGGATATCATACACCTTTCGCACTCCGATTTTTTCGATCGAAACAATTGCTTCTTCTCGAATAAGCGCAACTGATTTAGCTCGCTCCACTAACTTATTTAACAAAACTAATTTTTGTTGTTTTTCTTGGCTTATAAATCCAATTTGTTCTTGATATTGTTCTCTCGCGCTGCCATATGCAATGATAACTTGATTTGTCCCTGCTCTATCTTCCCGTGCATCAATATTTTTTGAAATACGGGCATAGATCCCCAACGAATTAAGTAGTTGAAGCACTTCAAATGAGAGTTGCGGTGAAGCCGTAGTCAAACACACATCACCTGCATTCCTCGTTTCATCTACTCGTATTCTTACACACCCATCCGCTTGAAACAGCGCTTTTAAGAATTCTCTCTTTTCTTGAGGAGATGCACAGATAATTCTAGGTGAAATACTAGTCGTTGTACTTCTTTTTCCAAGCAATTCATATTCTTCAACAAAAGCATGTAATTTCTTTCCTGACAAATGAATTCTTTTGCCATCAATGTTTGTATTAACCGTTTTGAATGTGGTAACCCAATACGATAATTCTTCTCCAAACACTTCTTCTAAATCTTGTAACACTGAGTTGTACTCATCATCATTGATAGTGATAATTTCCAGTCGCATAACATTTTGATATATTCCTACCGACCCATCACCAATAATCCATCCTGCCAATCGTGCTTTTGCCAAGTCTGTACTAAATACATTTTTCTCTTTTACCTCTAATAATAATGGCTGTTGTAATCTATTACTCACTGCAAGATCTTCTACAGGATGCCAATCATACTCTCCTCCCCATTCTTTCGCCGAAAGTACAAGATGATCTTTTGTCAAATCAATATAATTTCCATTCTTCAAAGTGAGACGAAATACTTCTTGTTCCCCATTATATTTTGTCGCCAGAATTTGCACCCATTTCTCCCCATCAAATATTTTCAATCCCGTAAGATTTTTCTCCACAATCTCTCCGATAAATTTAGTTCCATCTTCCGTGTACACTTGTGTAAAATAATCCGCACACGCGTGAGGCTGTGATCTCGTATATGCATCTTTCGAATGCTCCAATTTTTTTGAAATAGGATCAACATAACTATGCCCCTGCGCCGGCCCTGTCAACCCATACGCAAAATTCAATCCTGTCGTAAACCACTGCGGACTATTCGGCGCTGCATATTGCCCAATAATCATATACACCATCTCATCATAAAAATGCTGTGCATCTTCTCCTGACGAAAAATACCCATACATCTCTCCCCAATGCTTCCAACATCCTGCAATGCGATGTGCCACTTGTTTTATACTCGTCTCACTGCCCGTAATCACTTTCCCATTTTCATCTAATAACAACTCTCCTCGTTCATTTCGTAACGGCACCCCTGCTTTACGAAAATACTTCTGTGCGAGAATATCTGTTGCCACTTGCGACCAGAACATTGGTACTTCTACATCCTCCATCCGAAATACAAGCGAACCATCTGGATTCTTTATTTGTGAAACTCGTTTATCATACGCAAACATTTCAAACGGACTTAGCGTAGAATTAGTATAATACCGTGGCACACTCAACCCTTTCTTTTCCATCACCGCTGCTTTATGTTCTTTTTCCATTTAATTCATCCCCCCTTTTCAACTCATGATTATTACTCATTTTTCTCATTCAAACTAATCATATATAGAGGACTTTGATTAACCCCCTGTTTTGGGGTTCCTCAAAGGTTGTAACAACAACCTCGGAACCGCAGTGACCGAGTCCTTTTTAGAGGGGGTTGAAGTATTTTTGATGGTTATTCAAACCCCTCTATATCCTTCGTTACACTATTAAATCAATTTCTTTTTCTAACATTCTTACATCCTCTATATTCTTATAAACAGAAGCATATCGAAGATACGCAATCTTATCAACTTTCTTTAATTCCTGCATCACAATCTTGCCAATCTCTGATGTCTTAATTTGATTTATTTTCTTACTCAAGATTTTCTGTTCAATTTTCCGACTCAACTCTTGTAGCTCTTCTTCCTCAGCTTTGTTACATGCTTTTTCAACACTTCTCGTAATTTTTCCCAGATCAAATTCCTCCTGCCGCCCATTTTTTTTAATCACAGTAAGACTTAAAACTATTTTTTCATAGGTGGTAAACCTATTTTCACATTTAAGACATTCGCGTCGTCTGCGCATAGAATCATCTAACATTCTACTCTCCAGAACTTTGGTATCTTCATATGCACAATAGGGACAATACATTGTAGGACCTCTTTTTCGTGATAAAACACTACCCCTAGCGGTTATGAAGTAAAATAATCATAGATATAGTGTTTGTAAATAATAGGAAAAAGCAGTTGTTTAAATAGTTTTTAGTTTTAGTTTATATATTTTTTAAAATATATCTTATAGTTACAAAACAAATCAATTCTTTGATTAAAATTTATAATAAAAGATTACTATCTTATCTCTTCTTAAAATATTTGAAACCTATAATTTTAAAAACTCTTAAAAAATACATCTTTAATCATGACTATTTTCATCTTACAAGCACTCTACTTCTTCCTTCCTGCCTATTTTGCCAATATGGCTCCCGTTATCTTCCAAAAACTTCCTTTTCTCGCCTCTCCAGTAAGCGAGAAATACTTCGGCAAAAATAAAACCTGGCGCGGCATAATCGTGGCCATTATATTCGGTACATTCATCTTCTGGCTCCAGCAACTATTATACTCCTCTGGCTTTATCTCTCTTGCTTTAATCGACTACAACGGTTTCTCAATTTGGTTAGGCATCTGCATGAGCACCGGCGCTATCCTTGGCGACTTGATTAAAAGCTATTACAAACGCAAAGTCGATATTCCTGCCGGTCACCCTTGGTGGGGCTGGGATCAATTAGATTTTGTGCTTGGTGGATTGCTTGGAAGTATGCTCGTCTACGTCCCATCTATTAGTGTGGTTGTAATTTTATTAATACTCAGTCCTTTATTACATATTTTAGTCAATCTCATTGCCTATACATTAAAAATACGAGAAATTAAATTTTAATATTTTTTTAATTCTACTTCCATTACTTCCTCCACCTCTCCATCCCATACTGCAACTGCAAAGCAAGTGAATACACACTCGCCACTCCTGTAATCATATACGTCGCTTCTGGAATCGTAAAAATAATAACTTTAATCGGTAAAAACCACACCCCCATCAGAACTAACGTCACCGTTCGTGTAAATAATATTGGCAATTTAAAATCAGCAATATAATACACTAAATTCACAACCAAATATAATCCTGCCGCAATATACGCATAATAATCCTGCAAAAACCATCCTAACTTCACCATAATAAGTACCACAATAACCTGATCCACCGCAAAATCAAACTTCTTGCCAAATCGCGTCTCTGTCGACACCCGTGCAATCACTCCATCCATCGCATCCGCACCTAAATGCAGCAACGCCAACACCACAAATAACCAATAAGACACAAACAAATAATACACCGCTCCTAATCCAAAAAGAAGTGAAAGAAAAGTCATCACATTCGCCGAAACACCTATCTTCAAAAAAATTTTTCCTAACCCCGAAAGTTTAGTGCTCCTATAATCTCTAAATTGCTCTATAAATCGAGTAGTAAATCTAACCATCGAAATATATATAAAGAATTACTATAAAAAGTTACCTCATGAAACTCTATAATCCTGAAATTACCAAAGCCATTGAAAAAATAAACGAAACAGATGCCAAAACCGTTTGTATTCAACTCCCCGATGGCATGAAACCATACGCCCAAGAGATTCATGATGAAATTGTTAAAAAAACAGGCATAAGAGTTTTAATCTGGCTCGGCAGCAACTTTGGCGCCTGTGATATTCCTCTCGGCCTCCCCAAAATGAACATTGACCTCTTAATCAGCTGGGGGCATAATCCTTTTCACAAAAAAATGGATGGGTGGTGAATTTCCGACCGTAAAGTTAATAAAATAATCATTTTTAAGTCGATTATGGTCAAAAAATTCCATGTACTAATTAAACAAGATGAAGATGGCGGATATATAGGTAAAGTCTCCCAAATCAATGGCTGTCTTAGTCAAGGTGATACTCTTGATGAATTGACAAGTAACATCAAAGAAGCCATTGAATTATGCTTAGAAGTACAGCAAGCAAAAAATTATTGTAGGTAAACCATGAACACCCTCTTCTTAGATGCACCATTTACAGGTAAAGTTGAACTCTGCAAAGAAACCATTGACTACCTAAAAAAGAACAATATCCAACACATCGGCTTATACGCGTCCGTCCAATTTGTCAACAATCTCAAAACCATCCAAGAGCAATTAGCTAAACTTAACATCACCACCATCACCTCCAAAGCCGCCCGCACCCATATCAAATCCCAACTTCTTGGCTGTGATAGCGAAGTATCTGCGTTAAACCTTTCACCAGAAGAATTCTCCCAAATTGAATCCTTCCTCTACATTGGCGACGGCCGTTTCCACCCCTACGCTTTAGTCTACGCCCAAAAAGATCTCATTGCTAATGAAGTAAAACCAATTATCTGCAACGACCCTATTGCCAAAACCTTTAAACTCACCGACATCTACATCATCAAAAACATCCTGCGTAAATACCGCGCATCATTAATGAAATTTTTCGTTGCAAAAACTATCGGCGTCATTGTCACCATTAAACCAGGTCAAGAACACTTGAAAGCCAGCTATCGCTTAGAAAAAAAATTTCCAGATAAACAATTCTACTTCTTTATTGACGACGTCGTCTCATTCAACCAACTTGAAAACTTCCCTTTTATCGAAGTCTGGATTAATACCACCTGCCCAAGAGTAGGCCTTGACGACCAAGAAAAATTCACCAAAGGCGTTATAAACTTAAATGACGCATTTATGGTTCGTGAAGTACTAGGAAAAGAATCAGTATTAATGAAAATATAACTTTTATCTTCCTCTATAATCCTTTCTATAATCTCCCATATATTATGTCTAACTCTTTTCTTAAACTGTGCTTCGATATATCGTTTCCGTCGTTCTCCCGACGGTCAAAAAGAGAAAGATTTATAAACATCCTCGCTTTCTCACGTCTAGAATCAACGTGCTTACGCACGAAAAAACAAAAGAGGGGATGAAATATGGCAGAAATTGTAAATAAAGCAGGTATTAAGAAACAATCGGGGTTTCTCTATTTTTTAGACAAAAGTGGAAATGTCTGTAGAGCAGCTATGAGCCGAGCAGGAAGAACCAAAGGAAAAGCTAAAAAAGAATTAGTAGCGAAAGTAGGCGTTAAGAAAGAAAAAGGCTATCTGTACTTCATCGATGGCAAAGGAAACGTTTGTCGCGCAAAAATGGCTCGTGGCCGAAAAGCAAAGAAGAAATAAATTTTTAAATTAGTTTTTTTTCTTTTTTTTTAAAATTCTCATTTTTCTCAAAGATTTTAATAATAGGTCTATCTTTATCCTAATTATGACGAATCCAATCGCTAAAGATCAACACTTCCTCATTGATCAATCTATTATTCACACCCTTATCACTTCTGCCAACATTACCTCCAACGACATTATCCTTGAAATCGGCGCCGGATCTGGCAACATCACTCTTCCTCTATCAAAACAAACAACTCACCTATTCGCAGCTGAAATTGATCCCCAATTCTTCCCCACTCTTCAAAAAATAAATAACATCACTCTTATCAAAGGGGATATTCTTAAAACTCTACCTAAACAAAAACACATAACCTTAGTTATCGGTAACATCCCCTATCAACTCACCGAACCCTTACTTCATCTCTTATGCCAATCCCGCACAATTCACAAAGCCGCATTTATTCTCCCTAAAACATTCGCACAACGCATGCAGAAGCATATCATTTTTTCATCGTTCTGGGAAATTGAGATTGTGCAGGAGGTGGCTTCTTCTGCATTTGAGCCAAGACCAAGAGGTACATCAGTTATTGCAACATTAACCCGAAGAACCGACAACGACACCTCCTCATTCATCATTCGTAAATTATATCTCCAACCCACAAAAAAACTCAAAAACGCTTTGCGTGAAACTTTAATCATTCTTTACCAAACAAAAAATAAAACGCTTACAAAAAAAGAAGCCGAAAAAACAATTCAAACTCTTTCTTTTCACTCCCTAGAAAAAAATATCTCTTCTTTAAAACCTCCCGAATACAACAAAATATCCGAAACGCTAACTTCTTCTCTTAATTTCTAATTACATCCTAACTATTCTATTCCACTCCCCATATTTTTATAAACTCTCAATCTAAAATTAGACCCATGCCAGAATTAGAAGCATCTATCCCCAAAACTGAAAATCGTCTCAATGAACTTCCCGCCAAAGAATGGCTCAAATTTACAAAAACCTGGTTCATCCATAACCCTCCTCCGCGAAAGAAAGCAGAAATGCTCCATCCCGCAAAGTATCCCGAAAATATGATTGCGGAATTTATTAAATTCTTCACCAAACAAGGCCAAATTGTCTTTGATCCTTTTCTTGGCACAGGCTCTACTTTAGTCGCCTGTCATAACACCAATCGTAACGGCATCGGCATAGAACTACAACAAAAATACGCCGACATCGCAACAGACCGCATCAAAAAATTAGAAAGCCAATTAAAACTAGACTCCGATTCCTCAGCAGGAGCCAAAGAACAATCTAAACAACTTATATTCACCGGCAATTCTCTTGAAAGTAAAAAATTCTGGAAAGAACTTAACCTTCCTAAAATTGATCTGATCATCACCTCTCCTCCCTATGGCCCCATGCTCAACAAAAAAGGCCTGGCAACCAAACAACGTGAACAAGCCGGTCTTGACCTCAAATACAGTGAAGACGAAAATGACCTGGGCAACACCAAAAACTACGATGAATTCATTCAAAAATTAGTGACGTTATTCACCAATCTCAAAGACCACATCAACGACAACGGCCATCTTGTTATCATCCTTCAGAATTATATGGATAAAGGAGATTACAAAATGCTCGCCTGGGACTTTGCACGGGAAATGGCTAAACACTATCAACTTCGTGGCGAACGCATCTGGTGCCAAGATAACAAAACACTATACCCCTACGGCTACAGATACAGTTTCGTTCCCAATGTCCATCATCATTATTGTTTGATTTTTAAAAAGAGAGTAGAAAATAACCGTAACATTTAAATAACAACTGTACTTTTAAAGTAACATATGTTATTTAAAAAAGACAGTAGTAAGATTCTCTTTTTTCGGGAATCATCATTTAAAGTGGCTGAACTGCTATTTAATCATCCTAGTGCTACATTTCATCTTCGAAAAATAGCGAAAGAAACTAAATTATCCACCACTGCGGTCGTTCAAGCCATCGTTGATCTAAAGAACGCCGATATTATTTTAGTTGAACATAGTGATTTTACTAAGAATGTCAAAGCCAATGTCGAATCTGACATTTATAAATTCTACAAACGCGTCTTCAACCTATATCGATTGGAACGGCATCATTTTATCGAAACATTAAAACAGCAATTCCAAGCAAAAACAATCATTCTTTTCGGCTCATTCGCCCGAGGTGAAGATATTGAAAGCAGCGATATTGATCTTTTGATTATCAGTAATCGCAAAGAAAATATTATCCCCTTACTTCATCGTATGGAGAAAGAATTAAATAGACCAATACATCTTCATTTCCTAGAATCCATTGACAAAAGTGAACCTGAATTTAAGAATGCCCTGGCAAACGGCATAGTGTTGCATGGATATCTTAAAATAATATAATGACTGCTGCATTTGAACAATATCTAAACTCCGGAAAAGTGAAAAAGAAAACTCCCGATCCTGAAGAAGCACAAGCCTTATTGCAGCAAGCGCAGGAAAGATTGTTTTATATTAAAAATCAAAAAATCGATGAAAAAAATGCCAAATTCATTTTTGAAAACGCCTACGAAGCGATGCGTGAAGCTGCACAATCATTAATGTCATTGCAAGGATATAAACCCTATTCTCACGAAGCAACAGTAAGTTTTATCGCGACAATTTCAAACTTTAGTCAAGAAGACATATCTCAATTTGATTATTACTCGCTGGGTCAATACCCCGTTGGTTGCTGCAAGCAACCTCCGAACGAG
>CAYSCV010000012.1:0-22074 GCA_964429715.1 uncultured Methanosarcinales archaeon | reverse complement strand
GGTTATTAAACTGTCGCAGCAGAGCTGCGGGGTATTAACCCAGACGGTAATAAAAAAAAACAAGATCAATTCATGTTACAGTTCAATTCCTAAAGATTTTTTGGAAGCAGCTGTCACTTTATAGCCTGAACATCCCCCATAACAAGCCAATGTAGTTCGAAGATTACATGGCTCACATTGTGGAAATGAAGGTAACTCAAACATCTTTGCCGCATGATTTCTCAAAAATTCAACCCCTTCACAAAGAGTATCAGCTGTATCTATCTGCTGCATGATACCCAGTTCACGTGTAACCGTACAAAGTCCTAATTTTCTGCCCGGATACGCTGCAATCTCCATATTACATGTCGAACGAAGTCCCGCTTTTATCTCATAATCATTCCACTGCTCATCTGAGAAAGTACATTTAAATAATGGCCGTTCTGCTCTAAGTGCAACATTTGGATATTGATCTTTCACACGATCAACAAATGATAGAAAACTCGTTACAACAATAGTGTCAAACGTATCTAATTCAAAATGAGGAAGATGTAACGCATCACCAACTTTTGTAGAGAAAGAATACTTCACTCGAACACTATCTCTATATTTTGAATCAATCTGAGCCAAGAAGTTAAATACCAAACCTGTTTCTATTGATTGATCCATGCTTTGCTGATATCGATAGGGAAAATTAATTCGTAAATCAACTTGTTTTCCTTGTTCAAGAAGGATATTTACTCTCTTCATATAATCATCTGAGGGCACTTTTCCCTCATCAACCAAACACTTTAATTTTTCCTCAACACCTGCCGTATAATCAAGATGAAGCATCACGTTGGTCACCGCAGGATGCCTTAACCGATCTAAATTTGCAGGCAACCTCCCAGTATACACTAAAACGGCCAACCTATGCTCTCGCGCTGTATCTAAAATTTCAGAAAAATATGGATGCTCAGTCGTTTCAGAACCGATTAAATCCGCTCTCGTTAAACCAACCTCATTCATCAACGAAAACCAACTAGTGATTTCTTCTAATGACATCAACCCCGTTTGTGGCGCCATTTGTTGTAAAGAAAGAGGTAATCCTGCAATCGCTTTCTCAGCTTTACGTTGCAATCGATATAATGCCGCCGTATTTAAACCACTTAAATTGCTTGAATTTATAGGCACAATAAGACCTTGAACAAATCCTTGTTCAATCGCAGATCCCACAAATTTCTCACTAGCGCCACGCTCATAACAATCACCACAACCTACTGCACAAACTCCTCGCTGTATTTCAAAGAGCAGTGAACCTTCATCCGTATTTGTTTTTACAATATTCGTCTTTATTGATTTAGCCATTGTAATATCATTTCAAGTTGATTTCCCAAATCTAGATCTTAAATTTATCTACTTGAATGTGATAATTAATTAACAATTAATTATAAATATATCTATTCAAATTTTTACTAAAACGACATATTTATATATAATAGTTCTTTTTAATTAAAATTATGCCTCAAATATTAGATCTTAAAGATAGACGAATATTATATGAATTAGAATTAAACGGCAGAATTTCTGAAACAGAAATTGGAAAAAAAGTCGGACTCTCAAAAGAAGTCATCCATTATCGTTTGAACAAACTTCAAAAACAAGGTATCATCAAATCATTTAATACCATCATCGATGCCTGGAATTTAGGTTTTTTAATGCATCGCACGTATTTTAAATTTACAAATCTAACAAAAGAAAAAGAAGAAGAAGTAATCAACTACATCAAAGATAATGTAAATTGGATCATCCTTGCTCAGGGAAAATGGGATATAAGTACCATGCGATTTACACAACACATCCATGAATACAACATATTTATTAAAGAGCTCAAACTGCGCTATGGGGATTATATTAAGACCTACTCCATGTCTTTTGTAGAAAAATTATGGCACTATAAAAGAGGATATTTGTTAAATAAGCCCATCCAAGACCTGAAATATATTGTAAAAGAAAAAACCGTAAGCACACCCCTAAATATTAACGAAATTGATATTAAAATATTAAATATAATCTCAACCAATGCCCGAATGCAGTATACACAAATTGGAACAATCATTGGGATCAATGAAAAAGTAGTTCGCGACCATATCAAAAAATTAACAGAACAGAAAATAATTTTAGGATATACCACACTTCTTGACACCGCAAAATTAGGATACCTTTATTATAAAGTCCATTTTGAATTAAAAAATTATTCAAACGATTCATTAAAAAAGTTACATACATACGCCTTATTCCACCCAAATATTGTATATGCCGTTGATACGATTGAAGATGAACATTTTGAGATTGAAATTCAAACAAAATCCAGTGAAGAATTTTACAAAATAATTAATGATATCAGGACAAAATTCCCTGATTTAATTTCAGATTATTTCTTTCTAGAATATACCGCAGAATTAAAATACCATTATTTGCCAGAGAAACTAACAAGAAATGTTTCAAAAATTGAAAGAGTAACGAAAATAGAATCAAGAAAATTTATTACAACTAATCACCAAAATATCACTTCAGTTAAAAATATTCATAACAAAACTTAAATATACCAAACCAAACAATCGAAAACAGACATGACCCAAATCCCTCGCCTCCTCTTCGGCACCGCCGGCATCCCTTTAAGCACACCCAATCGTGACACCCTCAATGGCATCGCCCACATCAAAACCCTTGGTCTAGATTCCATGGAGTTAGAATTCGTCCGCTCCATCAACATCAGCGAAGAAAAAGCCCCAATCATTAAAGAACAAGCAAAACAAAACAACGTCACCCTCACCTGTCACGGCCAATACTTCATCAACCTCAATGCAAGAGATGACACCACATTGCAGCAATCCATCAAACGTATTCTCGACGCATCACAACGTGCCAACCAAGCCGGCGCCTGGAGTATCTGTTATCATATGGCCTATTACATGAAAGACGATCCTGCAAAAGTCTACGACAAAGTCAAACACAACCTCAAACAAATCGTCAAACAATTGCAAGACAACAACAACCCCATTTGGTTAAGACCTGAAACCGGCGGCAAGATCAATCAATTCGCCGATATAGACGACCTCATCCGCTTAAGCCAAGACGTCGAACAAGTCCTCCCCTGTATAGATTGGGCTCACCACTACGCCCGCAGCCTTGGCAAAACCAATTCACTTGAACAATTCAAAACCATCCTCGAAAAAATAGAAACCAGCCTTGGCAAAACCGCCATCCATAACATGCACATGCACCTCGAAGGCATCGAATATACTGACAAAGGGGAACGCAACCACGTTAATGTTGATGAATGTCCGTTCAACTACAAAGCCGTCCTCCAAGCACTCAAAGAATATAACGTTCGTGGCGTTCTCACCTGCGAATCACCGCAGATAGAAAACGATGCCCTATTATTTAAAAAGACATACGAGAAATTATAAAATACATACAACAAAATATATAAAAACAGACAAATTATTAACAATACACATGGTCCGCAACATCCAAGGCAAACATCTGAACTATTTTGAAGCAAATCTCCAGCTCAGAAACCTCACCCAAGAAATGCTCCAATTCGCTGAAGACGAAATCGAACGCTGCCACATCCATGTCGCCAAAGTAAAAAAACTAGAAAATGGCTACGATTTTCAATTAGCAGATAATAAATTCACCCGCAATCTCGGCAAAAAAATGCAAGAAAAATTTGGGGGTAAAACCCTCACAACCGCAAAACTATATGGCCAAAAAGACGGTAAAGAAATCTTTCGCGTAACCGTTCTATTTCGTGGCGTCCCTTTTCAACGCCAAGATATTGTAATTTACAAAGCTGAAGAACATACCGTCACTGCCATGGGCAAAGAAATCATTTTACAGCATAACAAATCAGGTAAAAAAATCCATCTCAACTACAAAAATATGGATTCAATCAAACCAAAAAGAGAATAAATCAAAAACACAAAACAGAGTGCATTTAACGTACATCCAAATCCACAATCTTCTTTCGCCCTTCATAACATTCATCAACTTCATGCCAATGCCCAATTTTATCCTCCCCGCTTCTCCAACATAACATCACTCTCTTACCACGATAGATATACGGAAAATCAACAATTCCCTCTTCTATATCCTGCAAAATAACCCCTTTCAATTCTAACTTTTCCGCCAGATGATAATATTTGTAGCACAACTTATGAAACTCTTTATTAAACTTAATCATATATTGGACATGCCCTCGGTTTTCCTCATCAATTTCTAATTCGACTGATTCTAACATCTCAATTGCCGTATCTAACACCTGCAACTTCAATACCATCTTCTCAACTATAGGTAATAACTCCTCAATCTCTTCTAATGTAAAAGAAACCACCACATTATTTTTATCAGAAACAGAACCCATACTCACTAACAAACAAAACAGATTTATAAAACTTATGACTTTTTATAATCACAAACTACTGATTAGAGTCCGACATTTGCCCATTATTTTGACCACCTTGTCCTGAAAAACCCTGCCCACCCGGCATCACTGACCCAACTAATCCTTCCAATCCCCCTGCCCCGCTTAACGCACTAGAAAGCGAAGTAACCGCAAACACAATCCCCACCACCGCCACAATTAAAAACACAATAAATAAAATATCGCGAA
The DNA here is from genome assembly GCA_964429715.1 of uncultured Methanosarcinales archaeon. Lineage (GTDB taxonomy): Archaea > Nanobdellota > Nanobdellia > Woesearchaeales > GW2011-AR9 > JACPNA01. The sequence continues at coordinate 17,438 of CAYSCV010000012.1, read as the reverse complement.
CAATAGACAATATTAATTTAGTCGTCCATAACGACCCAACTAATTTTATCTTTTGGACCTCGTCCAACCCATTTTTATCATTCCCCATAACAAGAAGTAAATACTCTTACTATTTTAATGTTTCGTCCTCCCTACAACAACCTCACTTTTCCACAATAACAAGCTTTATAATACTAAGAATTCCAAAAAAATAAATGAACAAAAGAATCATTGTAACAATAATCATGGTGTTAAGCATTCTTATTTCTTCCTCACCAATTCTCGCTCAAAGTAAAAGCTATCATTTAAAACTATTAGCCGTCCAAGAAACCCCTACCGGCTATGAAGGCAGTGACGCTGATTTATATCTCGAACTCAAACCAGGTAATGGTAATGTCTTTCTCAACACCTTTCCTATCACAAAAATGGATACCCAAATCTCCACTCGATTCGCTAAAGAATTAGCCTGTAAACATTATAAACTCAACTGCGATCAATACGACTTTTTGTACACTATTCGCGCCCAATCAAATATCATCGGTGGCCCATCTGCGGGCGCCGCCATCGCTGCCATCACCGTAATTGCCGTAGAAGACCTTCCCATCAATGAAAATGTGGCAATTACCGGCACAATTAATTCTGGTGGCGTTATCGGCCCCGTTGGTGGCATCAAAGAAAAAATTGAAGCCGCCGCTCGCGCTGATCTCAAAAAAGTTCTCATCTCGAAAGGCAATGCTCCCAAAGACTACTCTTTAGTTAATGAAGTCCCTCAAGCAAATAATAACCAAAGCAACGTAACCAAACCCCAAAACTCCCCAAACAGCACAAACTCCACAAAAATACCATTCACCTCTCAAAAAACAATAACTAACTCCTCAACAAACAATTCCAATATCGCCCAAAATAACCCCAACCAAACCACAACTCCTAAAAAAATTAATCTCATCGCCTACGCCCAAACCAATCTCAGTCTTGAAATCATCGAAGTAACCTCCATTGAAGAAGTATTATTTCATATCACCGGAAAAAATATAACTCTCCCCACACAAAATATCACCGAAAACAAAGAATACAGCAATATTATGAAAAGCCTAAAAGACCAACTCTGTAATCGTGGTCAAAAAATCAAGCTCGAACTTATTCAAAAAAATATCACCCTCGAACAAAACTTCAGCAAAAACATCTTTGACAAAAATTCTGCGATTGAAAACGCCACAACAACAAAAAATTATTACTCTGCCGCCAGTATGTGCTTCTCCCAAAACATCCAACTCAAAAAATACTACTACAACAAATCCCATCCCTCCCCGCAAATAATAAATTCTTTATTCAAAGAACTCGAACTAAAAACATTACAATTAGAAAAAGAAATCAATCAGCAATCCATTGAAACCATCTCAGACCTCCAAACAAAAATGGTCGTTAAAGAACGTCTTGAAGACGTAAAAACTCAAATTAAAAAATATTATGACTCCCGTGCAACACTAAAACCAGAAGAAACCTACTCCTATCTTGCCTATGCCGAAGAACGCTACTCTTCTGCGTTATCCTGGCAGCAATTCTTTGAAATGAACGGCAAAAAATTCAATCTAGATCAAAACCATCTGCAAACCACCTGCATGCTCAAAATTTCCGAAGCCGAAGAAAGATATAATTACATCAGCTTTTTCCTCAATAACATCCCCCTCACCAGCCTAACCGAAAGCCTTAACCAAGCGAAAATCGCCCAGAAACAAAACCAACTAGAATTATGTTTAATGAAAGCCATGCAAGCTAAAGCCGATGCGAATGCTCTTATCAGCTCTCTTGGCGTACCCGAAGAAAGCTTCAACGAATTTATAGAAGCCAAAGAACACGCCGCGCAACAAACCATCGCTGAAAATTCCAAAGAAGACATCTTCCCAATCTTAGGATATTCATATTACCAATACGCCAAAAGTCTCAAAGACACAGATAAATACACCTCTTTAGTCTATCAAGAATACGCTTTAGAATTAAGTGATCTGCAAATCTACTTCCCTGAGAAAAAAAATAGCCTCGCAGCTGTTGAAATTCCCACAACTCTAAAACGCGACCTCATTTTAATTGGTGAAGGTATACTCATCGGCTTCTTACTCACGCTGCTAACCATTTTTGGCATCCGCTATTGGAAACAAAAATTAAAAAAAAAATAAATTATAATTTCTGATAATAATACATCCACAATAAAAAGAACCCTACAAATACTCCCAAAAACAACCATGTCATCACTGGCGCACCCAAAATAATCGCCAACCCTAATCCTATAATCGCACTCCCGCTCCAAAGCAACTTCAACCGTAATAACGTCCGAAATACTTCTCTACCCTCCATTCGCACCCATAATGACACCCCTCCAATTCCAAGTAATGCAGCCCCGACCAATCGCGCCGTCACCTGCTCCACAACCATAAAGCCAAATAACCTCAATGTCCATTCCGCAAATAATAATAGCGGCAACCCAAAAATCAAATCAATAATGAAATGAACTACAAACCAACGACGTAAAGAATCAGGAACCTCTCTCATAACAAAAAAAGAAACAAATAAAGAATATATAACTTACGCAAAAACTGAAGAAAAAGCAATAATGAGTATAAAAACCCCTGGCCAACCGATAAAGGTTGGCTGGGGAAAAAGAGGTGATAGATGTTAGAAATCTAAAATAGATACCCATTTATAAACATTTCGGAACAATGATTATTTTAAAGTAGTGAAGAAATCGAATTCCATAACTCTCTTGGGACAAAAAGTCCACTTTTTTTAACGATATCTTTTTATCTAGAGGCGAAAAATAGAAGGATATGAATAAAAAGAGATATTTCCTATTCATAGTTATCTTCATAGTGTTAGCAGCCTCTCTTCACGCCGCCACTCTCAAAGGAACAATATACAATTCTCAATTAAACCCTGAAAAAGACGTTTTGCTTGAAATCAACACCCAACCAATTCAAAAATACCTTGCCAAAGACGGCACATATCAATTTACTCTCACCCCTGGGGATTATACCCTCACCGCCCAAAAAAATGAAATCGAAATCACCGAACACATCACCATAGCCCAAGACGGCACCTACCTTATCGATTTATTTCTCTTACCAAACACTGAAGAAAACCAAGACCTCTGGAACGATCTAAAAGAAGAACCTTTGGTCGAACCATTAGATGAAAAAACTATTCCTCATATCTGGCAATACATCTTAATTGGCATCATTGCTCTCATTTTACTCATTCGTATAATGTACATCCGAAAAAAATACGGCTCTCTAAGCATCTTTCGCAAACGTATCAGAACCGAAGCCCAAAAGACAGAAGCACAACATAAACAAGACATTGAAAAAGAACCATCCTATCTCGAGAAAGCATTAGAAATCATCAAATCCCATGACGGCAGAATCAACCAAAAAGAATTACGCAAAGAAATGCTCTACCTCTCCGAAGCCAAAATAAGTTTAATCATCACCGAATTAGAACATAACAATTTAGTTGAAAAAATCAAGAAAGGTCGAGGAAATGTGATTATCTTGAAGAAGAAGTAAAAGAAACAACATAACAACCTTTTTAAATCCACCCTCACTACCATTAAAGTATGCAATTCCCAGACTACAAACCAAAAGAATTTGAACTCGCTATCCTCGACTTGTGGAAAAAAAATAACACCCTCCAACAACTAAAAGACCGCACAAAAACAGGTCAAAAATTCTACTTCTTAGAAGGCCCACCCTACACATCTGGCAGAGTCCATCTTGGCACCGCTTGGAACATGGCTTTAAAAGATATCATCTTAAGATACAAACGCGCGCAAGGCTTTAATGTCTGGGATCGTATGGGCTATGACATGCATGGCTTGCCTACAGAACAAAAAGTCATGGCCAAACTTGAACTCAAAAACAAACATGACATTGAACAATACGGCCTCAAAAAATTCACTGATGAATGTGAACAATTCTGCCTTGACATGATGCATACGATGAATTCCGAATTCATCCGTTTAGGAGCAACTCTAGACTTCTCCAATCCCTATCAACCTATTAGCAAACAATTCATGGAAGCTGAATGGTGGCTGATCAAAAAAGCTCATGAAAAAGGCAGATTATACCAAGGTTTACGTACCATGCACTGGGATGCTGCCACCCAAACCGCTGTTGCTAAACACGAATTAGAATATAAATCAATTACCGACACATCTATTTATATCAAATTTCCTCACGCCAAAAAGAAGAACACGTTTTTTGTCATCTGGACAACAACACCTTGGACAATACCTCTTAACTTAGCCATCATGGTTAATCCAAAATTAACGTATTGCGATGTTGAAATCCAAGAAAACAACAACGCAACCAAAACAACATCCCCAAAAGACAAAGAGACTTGGATCATTACCAAAGAACTCGTGCATAGTGTCATGAATAAAGCCCGCCAAGACAAATACAAAATCAAAAAAGAATATCTCGGAACAGAACTTGACAACCAACCCTATCACCATCCATTAGACACCAAACCTCACCTGCCCAAAGACCTGCAAAAAAATCCCCGTCTCTTTACCATCCTCCTCAGCGAAGAATACGTTGACGCCTCCGCAGGAACCGGCCTAGTTCATTGTGCTCCCGGCTGCGGTCCAGAAGATTACGAAGTCGGCCATCTCTATCATATCCCTCCTTTTAATTGTGTCAACGAAGCTGGATTATTCGAAAATTTCGGCCCCTTCATCAACCTCAAAGCAAAATTAGATGACAAACAATTCATCAAATTAATCGACAACACCAACTCTTTAATCGCTAAAGAACCCTACGTCCACGACTATCCGCATGGCGAACGTTCTCACCAACCAGTCATCTTTCGCACAACAAAACAATGGTTCTTCAAAGTCGAAGACTTGAAAGAAAAAATGCTTGCTGCAAATAAAAAAATCCATTGGCATCCGCAAGCTGGAAAAAATGCATTCACCTCTTGGCTCGAAAACTTGCGTGACAATTCAATTACGAAACAACGCTATTGGGGCACACCTGTACCCATCTGGACTTCCACCAATCCAAAAGAAGAAGATCATATCATTATTGGCAGCATCGCTGAATTAGAAAAACTCTCCGGTAAAACCATCACCAATATGCACATTCCAGCAATTGACGAGATCACGATAATTAAAGATGGCAAAACATATAAACGTGTACCTGACGTTCTCGATGTCTGGATTGACGCCGGCACTGTTTCTTGGAACTGCCTGGATTATCCAAATAACAAAGACCTCTTCAAAGACCTCTTCCCCGCCGACTTCATCCTTGAAGGCAAAGACCAAATCCGTGGCTGGTTCAATTTATTAATGATCGCATCATATCTCGCTTTTGATAAACCCGCTTTCAAAAACGTCTACATGCACGGCTTCTTAAACGACGTCAGCGGTGTCAAAATGTCAAAATCACTTGGCAATATCATCTCCCCAACGGAATTAATCGAAAAACACAGCGCCGACGTTCTTCGATACTACATGTCCCAAACCAGTGCCGGAGAAGACATCAACTTCAGCTGGGATGAATGTAAAATAAAAGATCGCAATTTACAAGTATTATGGAACATCCATAAATTTCTTATCACTCTAGCAAAAGACAATCTCATCAATCCATTAAAAATTGACCAAAGTATCATGCATAACATCATGGACCTCGAAGAACAATATATTATTTCTAAACTTCACACCACAATTAAAAACGTAACCCAATTACTTGAACAATACAAAATCGACGAAATCATCCAACCACTCGAAGAACTCTACCTCGAACTCAGTCGTACATACATCCAAATGATCCGCGACAAAAGCTCCCTTGGCGACGAAGAAGACAAACTCCTCTGCGTCAACACAATTTATACTGTCCTCAGCGAATTCCTCAAAATGTTTCAGATCGTTGCCCCTTTCATCAGCGAAGCAATCTACCTCAACTTAAAAAGTGCATTTAACAACCCAGAAGCCAGCATCACTCACTTCACCTGGCCAAAACCAAACGAAAAATTGATCAAACCTAATCTTGAACAACATATGTCAAGTGCATTTAACATCATCCAAGCAGGATTAGCTGCCAGAGAAAAAGCAAAACTCGGTCTTCGCTGGCCGATAAAAGAAGTACTTATCTGCACTAAAAAACCAGAAATAAAAAACGCTGCAATCACTTTACAATCTATCATCAAATCTCAACTCAACACAAAAACCGTAACTATTATTGAAAAACTCCCCGGTATCAAATACAAAGTCAAACCTGAATACGGCAAAATCGGCCCAAAATACGGAGAATTATCCCCTCAAATCATCACAAAACTCACCATCGACAGCCCCGAAACAATCCTTTCCCACATCGAAAACGAAAAAGCCTATAAATTCATAATTGACAACCGTGAAATCACCATCACTGCCGAAATGATTGCAACTGAACGTACAATTCCAGAACAATACAAAGAAAGTGAAGTCAAAAACACTTTAGTGTATATCAACACCCAACGCACACCTGAATTAGAAGCAGAAGGCTTTGCTCGTGAAATCATGCGTAATACCCAGCAGCTTCGTAAAACCGCCGGCTTGCAAAAACGCGATAATATCAATCTTATCATAAAAACCACTGCAACATTAAAACCTCAGCTTGACAAATTCAAAGACGACATCGCTGATAAAGTCGGCGCACACAAAATCGAAATCACCTCCACACCCCCAATCAAAAAATATACAACCACCCAAGACTTCACTGTTAAAACCGAAACATTTTCTATCTATTTTGATAAAGTTGCGTAAGAAAATAAGTAATATACCTTTTTTTCAAATACTTTTGTAAATCTTTATATACCACAAAATAATCCTTTCTCTATGCCCAGCTTCAGCGCCAATCCCGCACCAATTGTTCTTCGCTATCACGGCTTATTTGATTTCGACGCTATGTACGCCGCCGTCATAGATTGGGCGAAAAACTACGGCTACAGGTGGCATGAAAAAGCCTATAAACATAAAGTACCAAACCCAAAAGGTGCCGAACAAGAATTAGAATGGGAAATGTCCATCAACATCAACGAATATATCTGTTATAGTATTACTTTTAGCATCCACGCTTGGGAATTGAACGAAGTCGATGTCGACATCGATGGAAAAAAGAAAACTCTTTCCAATGGCCGCTTATATATGGTTATTAATGGTAAAGTCGAATGCGACTGGCAGAACAAATTTGGCACCAGTAAATTTGGCCAATGGCTTGGCGAAAAATACTTCCAACTCATGATGAAAGACATCTCACTGCAATATGCCGATGGATTATATTATCGCATGTGGAATCTGCACGCCATTCTCAAATCCTACTTTGACATGCAATCTAAGAAACATGTATATAAAAATTATTTAGGAGAGAGTTAGGATTAAGACATATACATTTAAATATACGCAACCGTAAGTAAAATTGCGAACTGTAGGATTACGGTTGCGTGTGACGAAGCTGCAACAAATTCAAAAAAATAATTACGGCTGAATATACATTCAAAAAAAGTTAAACGCAATCAAAGAGAAGTTAATATCTAAAAAGTACCAACCCAAATTGCTCCAATCGCTCAAAGTGTTTTAAATTAAAAGTAAATAATTCTACATCATGTTTAATACATATTGCCGCAATAAATAAATCACGCATTTCTAACAATTGCCCTTGACTTTTTAAAGTACGAAGCATATCCGCTGCAAAACGTGCCACTACATCATCAAACGCTAGTGCGGGTAAAAGTGGAAGAAGTTCTGAAATTAATTCTGATTTTTTTCGCCCATACCATACCTCAAAAGTATTCACCGCCGTAATATAAAAGTCTGCATCAGTAGAAGTAAGTAAATCTTTAACTCGTTCATCTTTATGAAGAAAAGCAATAAGTACATCAGAATCTAAACATATTTTTCTGACCATTTTGACCAAAGACTACGAAGTTCTTGTACTTTCGCGGACTCAACCCCCCCTTTACCATAAAACGTTAAAAATTTTTCTTTTAGCCTCTTTTGCGAAAGAAGTTTTCTAATTACCTGAGAATAACTTTCCTTTCCTTTCAGAAGTGTAAGTCCTTCATATACATCATCTGAAACATGAATCAACTTTGCCATAAGTATACATATGTATACACCAATATATAAACATTTCGCTATAAAATTAACTTTCCACCCATAATTCCCTCAACCCTCTTTGCCACCTCAAAATCTTTTCGTGTCAACCCCCTTGCATCATGCGTCACAAGTGCTAACTTAACAGACGTATATCGAATATCAATATCCGGATGATGCCCTTCTTCTTCCGCAATCTGCGCCACTTTAATGACAAAATCCACACCCAAAAGAAACTTCTCAAACACAAACGTCCGCTCAATCTGCCCCTCAATCAACTGCCACTGCGGCACCTCTTTCAACGATTTCTGAATTTCCGATAATGATAATGCCATAATAGACCAATAAATAAATATTTTTTGTTAAACGCACTCAATAACTCTTTCCAAAATAAAACCATTCACTCGCCTTCCCACCGCAGCCAAAACACTTCTCTGCTTTCACAACTGATGGTTGCTCAAGAGGCGCATTTAACGACTTCGCACCCGTCTTCTCTTTAATGTTCTCTTCACAATCCTGAGCACCACACCATATCGCCACTCCCATCTTCTTCTGCATAACTACATTTTCCAACTCCTCAACATTTTTCACCACAACAATACTCGATTGTAATAACTTTTGCGCTTTCACCAACATTTCCTGCTGCATCTGCTCTAACAACTGTGGCACCTGCAAAACGACTTCTTTAATCGCAACAAACTGCTTCTGCCCAATATCCCGCCGCACCATCACCACTTGCTTCTTCTCCACATCTTTTGGTCCGATCTCAATACGTAACGGCACCCCTTTCATCTCCCATTCATTATACTTCCATCCCGGTGTATACTTATCTCGATCATCTAATTTCACACTTACACCAACTTCAACCAGCGCTCGTCGCACTCGCTCCGCTTCCTGCAAAACCAACTCTCTTGTCGCATCAAATAATATCGGCACGATCACAACTTGCAATGGCGCAACTCGAGGAGGCACAACTAACCCTTTCGCATCCGAATGCATCAAAATCATAACTCCAATTGACCGCGTCGAAATCCCCCATGAATTCTGCCAGACAAACTGCTTCTGCGAATTCTCATCTAAAAATGAAATTTCAAATGCTTTCGCAAAATTCTGACCTAAACAATGGGACGTCGCCCCTTGGATCGCTTTCCCATTCGGCAAAAACGCCTCAACAGATAAAGTATACTCTGCCCCTGCAAACTTCTCGCTTTCTGATTTTCGTCCTTTCAACACTGGTACTGCATACATCTCCTGAAACACTCGCGCATAAAAATCTAAAATAGTATAAGTTTCTTTGACCGCTTCTTCTCGTGTCGCAAACGCCGTATGCCCTTCCTGCCATAAGAATTCTCGCGACCGTAAAAACGGTGTACAATGCTTAAACTCCCAACGCACCACATTACACCATTGATTTAATCGCAACGGCAAATCCGCATGCGACCGAATCCACTTCGCATACGCATCATACATAATTGTTTCCGATGTTGGCCGTACTGCTAACCGCTCCCCTAGTTTAGTATCACCACCATAATCAACCCATGCAACTTCAGGTGCAAACCCTTCCACATGCTTCTTCTCTTTTGTAAGCAATGACTCAGGAATAAAAAGTGGAAAATACGCATTTCGTACTCCATCCTTCTTAATCAAATCATCAAAAAACGCTTGCACTTTCTCCCAGATCGCATACGCATTCGGTCGTAAAATATAACATCCTGACACTGGACTGTATTCAATCAACTCTGCTTTCTGAATTAACTGTGTAAACCACTCCGAAAAATCATCATCTTTTGATGCAGTAATACCTTTCAGATCTACTTTAGCATTGGAAACAACAGCCACATCAACTTTTTTGGACTTCAGAGAACTACTTCCCAAATTTTGCGCTTTCAAAATTTCTTTTGCCATTGGTATAAGGAAAAAGTCTGCTTTTATAAATTATTTGGTTGCAAGTAACGCTAACAAAAAAAGAAACTAAAAAATACCAAAATATCAAAACCAATAAATCTACCATTTTACCCCATCCAACCCACAAAATACCCCATTCTTTTGAAAAAAATAGGTTTAGTAGAATAACTGATCAAATCTTAAATAATTTAAGTTTAATTATTGAAAACAGATATTGTAAAATAGAGTAACAAATTTACCTATCGCAAGACAACCATTAAAATATACAAACAAAAAAAATCCAAAAACTCTAAAGAGAACTTTGCAAAAAGCAATTTCTAATAATTAGTTAGCACTGATAGGTGCTTAGATAAGCTTAAAATTGCGCCATTGCAAAGGTTGCTCGCGGCAACTTCGGAACGAGAGTGACAGAATCTCTAAGAGGAGTTTGAGTCGAAAAGATCAATTATTCAAACTCCTCTAAAAGAGTTTGAGTAAATATTGCAGTAAGCAACATAAGAAAACAGTGCTTTCTGTAAAGACCAATTATACAAACTCCTCTAAACTATCAAAAACATCAAATTTTCAAAAAACATCAGAAAAAAAGAAAAAAACAAAATCTTGCCCAAACACACTGTTGGGGGGTGGTGTACTAACTCGAAGAACGAGTTGGGCAAGACTTTGCAAGTACAATAAAGATAAATAAGAGGTGCAACACTCTGCACCCCCACTCACTTTTTTATACCAAACTCACTTATACTAACTCGATCCCTAATTCTCGACTCAAGCTTCTTGCTCTCTGTTCCGACTTCTTGTGATCGATTTTTCCCAAAATCCATGGTGAATTCACACCAGTGATAATGGTCATCACTGTAAGTTTACCTTTCATATTGTCATCAACACGCGCACCCCAGATAACATTTGCATCATCATCCAAGCTCTCAGTTACAAGTTCACCGATTCGACTTACTTCATCTAAAGTCATATCTGGTCCCCCGGTAACATGAATCAATGCTCCCGTAGCCCCTTCATAGTTGATATCAAGTAAAGGATTACTCAACGCACCTTTGACTGCTTCCTCAACCCGATTATTGGTATCAGACGAACCGACACCAATCGCTGCAACTCCACCATTACTCATGATTGCCTTAACGTCAGCATAATCTAAGTTAACTAATGAGGGCACTGCAATCGTTTCTACAATCCCTTTAATCATTGTTGAAATCAATTCGTTCGCAACCGCAAAAGCTTGTTGAATTGGTAAGTTACCTGCAATCTGAACAAGTCTGTTGTTATCAATTACAATAACTGTGTCAGACACTTGCCGTAACTGTTGTAAACCAAATTCTGCTTTGTCACATCGTGCTCGCTCAATATTGAAAGGCATTGTAACCGTTCCAATCACAATCGCACCTGCATCTTTAGCTACTTGTGCCACAACTGGAGCTGCTCCTGTTCCTGTACCTCCTCCCATACCTGCGCACACAAAAACCATATCTGCTCCTTTTAATGCATCTTTGATGTTGATTAAAGACTCCTGTGCTGCTTCCGCTCCTTTATTTGGGAAACCGCCACAACCTAATCCTCGCGTACAATCTTTACCAATTAAGAACTTGCGATCTGCTCCCGTAATATTCAAATGCTGGTAATCAGTGTTTGTCGCAATAATTTCTGCGCCTTTGATCCCTTTCTTGTATAGCCAGCCAACCATATTGTTGCCTGCTCCACCAACACCGATGACTTTAATATTTGCTTGACTCACCGGTTCAAACTCCATTCCACTTTGCGATGCTCTATCCATCGCCCGCTCTATAATAAATTCCATTTTTACACCACCTCAGTTTTTACTTTGTCAATCAACTAAGTCTTCAAGACTCAATCTGACTAACCCCCAACACCCAACCAATTTTAATTGGATATGAGTATGTCCCCCAACAATTATTGTATTCTAATATACACATTCCAAAAAGGAAATAAATATATACTAGCGGAACATTTCTTCTTTTAGAATCAAACCAACCAAAACCAATTAAGTAACCAAATCAAGTTGTGCGAAAACCAAATCGTACAAACTAAGAACCAACCAATTTACGACGATAACCACCAAACCAATTTTAACTAATAGTATTCTTATATATAAATATTTCTATTCTATAAAATATAATATATAATGTTTATCCAATAAATAGACGTAGAAACTATAAAAAATAAATTTGAAATTCTAATAAAAAAAATAATCCCTCACAAAAAATTCTTAAAAATAACAAAAAAATATTCAATTTTTCATGAAAATCATTTAAAATACTTCAAAACACAATCAAAATTACTCTTTTTTTTCACGTAATTTCGCTTTCGCCACATCTGCTGCTTCTTGCGCTTTATCGACGACAAACTGCCCTGCCCCTTTGACCGCATGTTTCATCGCATCCGTTTTTCGCGCAATTAACACCGCATAATCATTGCAATACTTCGAAACATCCCTAAATTTACTCCGCCAGCGATGAAAATAAACCACCGTTTCCAGCGGATATTTAGCTGGTTTTTCCGGCACATCCTTTGCATATCCAATTGCCACAATCATTTGTGGCCGCACATTCTCCGGCACCGCAATTATAGACGACAACCGATCCTCATCAAACGCTCCAATCCAGCATGACCCTAACCCTAACGAATGCGCTTCAAGCAGCATATTTTGCGCCGCCGCCGCACAATTTTGAATCGAATATAACCGCTCCCCACGAACTCCATAATATCGCTCCCCTTTATCCAATTCCGCGACGACAACAATCAACGCTCCCGCCATCGCAATTTCATACTGATCATACGCCGCTTCCGCAATTTGCTGCTTAATATCCGGGCTTAAAATTACAATAAACTTCCAATTCTGAATATTCCCACAACTAGGCGCATGCCTTCCTGCATCTAAAACCTTCGAAATAAGCTCCCAAGAAACAAACTTTGGTTCAAACGATTTCACCGTCCTTCTCGACTGAATCAGCTCTAAAATATCACCCATAGTAGTAAAAAGAATAAGTTCAAAGTATATATATTTTACTGATTTTTAAAATTATAAATATTAAAAATAATTAATTATTAGAATAATATAAATTTAACTTAAAAAAAATAATTATAAAATAAATCCTACTTTTACTTTTGCGCATCAAAAATAATAATTCTTTCCAAAAAATAAAGCAGAATTTCATTTTTGGAAGAAGATTTCATTTTTGGAAACAGATTCCAAATCCTAAATTAAGTTTCAAAAACGAAATATTGATAAATAACTGAAAAATCCTAACTCTCAACAACTAAAAGAGGTGTATCTACATTACCAAAAAAGCCGTAATCGCATCCTTGATGGATGAAAAAAAAGCCGCCATTTTGCGCATCATCCTCAACTCTCCGGACGAACTCTACCTAAAAGAGATCGCTGAGAAAAGTAACGTCCCCATCACCTCCGCCTTCCGCATCCTCCAAGAACTCGTCACTCTAGACATCTTACAAAAAAGGGAATGGAAAACCTCTAAAGTCTACTCTCCCCTTGCCAACGAAAAAGTCGAATTCTTAAAAGACCTCTTCAATGAAGAAATCGATGGCATTAAAGAATTCCTAACCTCCACCCAAGAACTCACCAATATCCAAAACATCATCCTTCACGGCACACGCAAGAAAGACAAAGCTAACCTTCTGTTGATTGGCGAAGGCATCGACCTCCCTACCAAAGACAAAATCGACCAAGCCTGTAAAACCATCAAAGACAAAGGCTTCGAAATCACCTTCCTTACTTTAACCCAAGAACAATATACCCAAATGATCAAAATGGGATTGTACTCTGGTGAGAAAAAGATATTGAAATAATGAAGTTAGTTGCTTAAAAGATTTAATCAGTTATTCAGATAACTTTGACAAAAAAGAGGGATTATGCAAACTCCTCTTCACACAACAAAAAACATAATTATCCCTGTAATCACAAGCACAACCCCCAAGAGCACACACCCATACGCAATCTGCTCCCCAACCGATAACTCCGAAAAATGTGCTAACTTGTTTCCCACAAACTCAAAGAACGTAGTAACTTTATCCCCAATCTCATTCAATCCATCCACAAACTGATCTTTTAACTCTGCCACATCCATCAAAAAAAGAAAATAAAACAACTATAAAAAACTACCGATTTAACCAACTGAGAAGAGACTTAATCCTTCTTCTTTTTCTCAGGAAACGTAAACGGCGTTGTACCATTCTTGGTCACTTTCAGATTTATCTGATGAATAATCTTCGTAACCATCTCACCACAGACCGTTCGTCGCTTCACAAGACCTGGTTGCTTCTTTCCATTCCGATCAAACCCATTGAATCCAACACTCTTACCAATAAGTACTCTCTTTCGTGGTTGTTGGATACCTTTTCGCATCGGAAACCCACTCTTGTCCGAACCACCTGTAATCACAAACTCATACCCAGGAAACCCAATCTCATTACCTAAAACTGCTTCTCCAATTCGCTTCTTCAATAATATATCCGCTTCCGGACTCACTATCTTTTGTTGTAACGTCTTTCCTTCTTTTGTCCCAATTACCGCTGCAAATTCTGTCATATTTTTTTCCTCCCAAGACTCAAGAACCTAACGATTCACATCCTTTGGATGGTCTCAGCTATATATAGTAATAGTAAAAAACACTTTATTTAAAAATCATTCGGTCAGAAATCAACTTATGATACAATCCCTTTCAACTCATCCTGCAAAGTGATATGCTCCTGCCGTAACTTCTCCAACTCTTTCTTTTTATAATCATTAATCTGGTTTCGCGTTGCATCCCACTCTAAAGGCCGCAGCTTTCGCTCAACTACTACTAAACGCTCACGTACTTGATTCATTCGTTCATCTGCCATTATGAGATATAAAATTAACAAACTATATAAACTTTTAGCACCCAAACCCCTAAATGCAGGAATCCCACCTCAAACAAGCTGCGTTGATTATAACTCTGCTTGGCCTTTCTATATTATACCTCTATGCAGAAGTCGTTGACCTCAAAATAACTCCTCAATCAATAAACCAGCTCCCCCCTACCTCAAAAATTACCCTGCAAGGCACCATCACCTCTCTTGAACATACTAATAAAGGAACATTTCTCACCATAGAAGCCCAACGCCAAGAAACAACAGAGGTCATCATCTTCCATCCCGAATCCATCTACCTCAAACAAGGCAACACTATTCAAGTGCAAGGAACAGTAGAAGAATATAACGGCAAATCCGAAATCATCGCTGACAAAATAACCTTACTTTCCTCATGACTCCCTCAACTCCACTTGATAGCTTTGAACAATTTCTCTTTCAACTCAAAATACAATTCACACATGCTTTAAAACAGAACTACCTTCACCCCTATAAGTCAGATTTGAAAACGTTGCTGACTAAAACTCAAGAATTGAATACAACCCTATTGCTTGTTCCCGAAAATAATACCAACCCTATCCAACTACGCACAGATAAACATACCCTTACTCTCCCACCACATCAAATCACCACCCTCCAAACACTTACTGATAACTACATCAAAAAACTTCAATTCCTCACTCGCCGCTACGAAGCATTGGAACACTACGCCCTGCAAAATATACAACTGATACCCTATCGCGGCTTTTTTAAAGAAGATAATACATTTCAACATTCAACTCATCTTCTCTTCCTCATCCCAACAACAAAAAATTTGTATTATAGCCTCGAACTCCACCAAACAGAAAACCATTGGCTGCCCTCTCGCCACCAACCTAAATCATTAGAACAAACTATTGCTCAAGTGCCATCTTCTGCAACAATTATGCTCATTGAAAATCCCCAAAACCTTCCTTTAGTACAGACAGTTGAACACATAATGTTACAAAAATATTTTGAGAAAGAATTATAGATGCAATCACTTCCTAACTCGCCGTCTTCGGCATCTCCACTTTCTGTCCTGCCCCCATCTCCGCAAAAATCTTCGCAACTTCATCTGTCGTCCATCCCGTATTCTGCGCTAAGATTAATTCAATATCAGCATCAGTTGTTCCCGCATCTCGTTCCTTCTTGATCCAATCTTTCAACTCATCATAGTTAAACGAGACCTAACAACCACTTCCACACTGGCCTAATCATCACTTTTTTACCTTCAATAAACACATCCTCCATTTGATCCTGCGTTAAAATAACCCCCTCCTTTAATTTGAAAAAAACCATTGCCTCACTCAACCCTTGTAACTCTCTATCCCTATTTTTCTCATTTAAATTATAACATACTTGTATAACTTGCTCTATTTTATTGCCGCATTTAACCACAAAATCACACTCTTTTTGTCCTTTAAAAAAATATACTTCTTTTTCTTTTCGTTTTAACTCGCCTAACACCACATTTTCTAACAATCTTCCTTTATCTGGAGAAAACTGCTCAGACAACAAAGTAATAAATATGTTATCAATAATAAACACTTTTTTTGGTCTCATCATTCTCTTTCGAGCCGAATAAGAAAATTCTTCAATAGTATAAATAAAAAAAGCTTCTTCTAAATATCTAAGATACAACGAAATTGTCTTTTTACTAACACTCAATCCTCTGGCTTTAAGAAGTATCTCAAATTTACTCACTGAAAAGAGTAAAGTACAATTATTTAACAAGTAATTCATTAATAACCCCATCACTTCATAATTCGTAATTTTATGCCGTTCTACTAAATCTTTGTAAAAAACCGTTTCAAAATAACTCTTCACTTTAATTTTTCGCTCTTCACTATCTGTCATCATAACAACTTCCGGATACCCGCCATAATTCAAATACTCTTCAAAATAACGCAGCAATTTTCCTTTCTCTGCACTAAATTCCACACTTGGCGCATAAGTAAAATGTTTTAATGCCAAAAATTCGACAAAAGAAAAAGGAAGCAGCACAATAGATTTATATCTTCCTCGCAGCTCTGTTGCAATCTCTTTACTTAGAAGTGTGGAAGAAGAACCACTAATAAATATAACATATTTATTCTCATTATGTAACCTGCGTAAAAACCGACTCCAATATTTTACTTCTTGTATTTCATCGAAAAATAAAAATCTCAACTTCTTATCAGATAATTCCCTCTGAGCCACAAATAAATCATCTAATTCTTCCGTTTTAAGCCCAACAAAACGATTATCTTCAAAATCTATAAACAAAATTTCCTCTTTATGGTGATTCCGCAGAATTTTCTCAATTTGTTGAAACATAAAAAAAGTTTTTCCGACTCTTCTTGGCCCAATTATTGCAACAATATCGTTAGATTGAAAAGAATAATTCTTTCGTTCGATTAAAAGAGGTAAATTCTTAGTATACCATTCCGAGATTATTTTTTTGAATACATCTTTCATGTTTCCTATAAGAAACATAAAAGGTATATAAATGTTTCCTAAGAAAAACAGATTTTAATGAATATTCCTAACTCGC
>CAYSCV010000011.1:0-22679 GCA_964429715.1 uncultured Methanosarcinales archaeon | reverse complement strand
CAATTAAAACATCTCCTTCTTTAATATTTGCTTCAGGATACACAATACCATCTCCTTCTAAGAAACGATAATCATGTTCTGTTCGATACCCTTTCACATCTTTATCAGGAACTGAAATTTCATCAATTAAACCGCCAGAATAACGTAACTCTTCTGCACTTACTGGCTTAAAATATGAACTTCGCGCCATCCCTCGTTGCACTGACGCTTTGTTAAGAATAACACCATCCTCCATATTATACCCATCATAACACATGACAGCCACAGTCATATTCTGCCCTGAAGGATGTTCATCATAATCAACCACTTCATGTATTTTTGTTTTAACGATAGGAAACTGCGGATAATGTAATATATTTGCATCCATATCCATACGTAAATGATAATTAGCCGCATAGAATCCTAACGCCTGCTTTTGATTCTTACTCCCAATAATTAATCGTGAAGACTGATTAAAATTTCCAAAAGGAACTAAAGCTGTCGTCAAACCAAGAATTACTCCTGGACTTATTTCCAGATGACTATGATCTTTAGTTAACTCTTCATCTTTATAACCAATTAAAGCATTCTCTTCCTCACCTGCATCAAGATACTCAATAACCCCTTGTCGTAATAAATCTGCCCAACTTAATTCATTATCCTGTAATTGCTTTAAGTGTTTCTCAGTTAACAACGGCTTTCCCTCACGTACAATGATTAAAGGTCGTCGTGCTCGTCCTTCATCTGCAAATAAATGAATTTCTTGTGCATTTAAATCATAATGAACATTAACACCTTCTGGCAACGTTCCTTTTCTTCGTAAATCTTTAACATCTTCTACATAAGATTTTATATCTTCAACTGTTCCGATAAACTTTGAATTTAAATAGACGTCTGCCATAATATTTTTCTTGAGTATTAACTTATGATTAACCTACAATTAATCTATATATTCTGATCTCAAGCCTCCTTCATCGAAAGTCCTTTCAACTTTTCTAATACTTCCTGCTCATCAGTCGCTTGCGAAAGTGAACAAAGCATTGCCAAATTCTTACGCAGACCAATATTCGTCCCCTCTGGCGTTTCAATCGGACATAACCTTCCTAAATGAGTACAATGTAATGCTCTTGCTTCAAAATTCTCTTGTGAACTCGACAATGGACTTACTACTCTTTGCAAATGTGACACCATCGCCAAATAATTTGAACGATCCATACGTTGTGAAACCCCTTGTCTTCCTCCTACCCACTCCCCTGTTGCCATCGAAGAATATAATCTTGAAGTCAACAACTTATCACGAATAATAACTCGAACAGAAGGTAATTTTCCCCTCTTAATAATTCTTTGAAAATTATATAAAATATCTCCCACTAACACTTTGAAATTAACTCTAAATAAATCAAGCAATAAATCCCCGCTCATTCTTATCCGCTTGTTCATGTAATGATCTTTATCATCCTCTTCTCGCACACCATTGCTCACATCAATAAACTTCTTCAACATTTTTCCTAACGTTTTCGCTTTAGTTTTTTCATCTGCTGATTCCATCCCAATATTAGGTAAAAGATACTTATCTAATAACTCTTTTGTCCGCTCCATGCGAATTTCTTTTGCCTGTGCAATACCTACTCTTTTTGAAATGTAATCAACTGCATCATCCTGTGTTTTAATCTCGACAAATTCATATAAATTAAACAATAATTCCTCATACGTTTTCTCAGTAGAAATTATTCGCATTATTTCTTCATCTTTCACTACCCCTAACGCTTTAAGTACAACGATAATAGGCATTGACTTAACACGTGTAAAAGACATATAGAATAAACCATCTTTCTTACGCTCAAATTCATGCGGGATTTTATATGACCCTTTTGATGCAAAAAATCGCCCATGATACGTTCCTTCACCATCACTTTCAACCATAAACATATTCCCAGCGAGATCTTCTACATTGACAATAACCCTTTCCGTACCATTAATAATAAAATACCCGCCTGGATCAGTTGGATCTTCACCATGTTTTATCAAATCCTCACGCTTCATATTTTCTAAATGACAATGATTACTCTTTAACATAATCGGAAACTTTCCAATTTCCGTCACAAAATTTTCCCGCTGCACATCATTGACATACGTACTGACTTCAAGATAAATTGGCGCATGATAAGAAATTTTTCGTAACCGTGCTTCTATTGGATAAATTGGTCGCTTACTTCCATCTGCCTCTGTAATTTCTGGCTTACCAATAGTAATTCTTCCAAATCGAATCTTAAATTTTTCAATGTTATGTGGGATAATCGTTGGTTCAGCTTCTTTATTCTCCTCAATAACCATCTGCAGCCCTTTTTCAAAAAGATGATTAAAAGATTGAATACTACTTTCCACAAATTTTTTCTCTTCAAAATACTTTTTGACTAAGATTGACTTATCCATCAATGACACCCCTATAATATATCGCAATACCTGCTGTTCTGCTTGCACGCTCAATTTTAATCACATCACCAGACTTTACATTTAACTTCATAATTGCAGAATCTGTTTTAAGAATTTTAGGCAAATCACGAATAGAAAATTTTTTCTCTTTGAACAATTTTTCTTTCTCGGACTCACTCAGCTTAGTATGCTTCGGCACTAATTGATGATGGGTAATTGTAAATGACATATTTGTAGCCACAACCTCATTGTTTAATTCTCGTTTATATTCCCGTTTTGTATTCGCGTTAATTCATACATTTAACACACCTTATGCTCCACTTTGCATAGTCAATTCCACCTCTTCTAAATATAAATGAACGGGCCGGACGGGATTCGAACCCGCGACCACTTGATAGCTTCGGTCAATTATACTTGATATAGTTGACACATACTTGACATAAAAGTCAAGTGCTCTACCAAGCTGAGCTACCGGCCCATACGCCTTGGCCGGGACTTTCACACCAACACAACCGTAATAACCATTGTAATTAGTATTCGAACCCGGGTCGGGGCCTTTCAGCGACCTGTAGTAAGTATTACTCCACCCACCTCGACAGGGCCCCATGCTAGGCCGCTACACTACCAAGGCAAACCCTACGACATCCCACTACCTATCGACTATAATTCATAAAAAAAATAGTGAGATAGAACAGTCAGCAGCCATAGTTAAAGCTAAAAACAGAGGTTTACTTATAAAGCTTTCGTTTATATATGATAAAAACATATACTCCATAGACACCCCAATTTATAGAGTAGTTTTAAAAAGAAAAATGAAAGTAAAAATGAAAGTCTAATGACAACAGATCTAATTAAAGCACAGATAATCCATGCGCTTATTCTGTGGCGGTGTTAATCGACTATAAATTGCACGCACCTCATCTAAATGTCTCTCAATTGAACCCTGCACAACTAAAACTGATTCTGGTAAATATTGTCCCAAAGGAACTCTTTTTTGCAGCTTCTCCAACAACTCAAACTCCGATGCCGCTAATCTAACATATACCCCCATCGTATCAATTTCTTTGCGATTTGATTGCATCCACTGCATAAATTCACCGACGTGATCATCCGCTTGATGTACACGTTCAACAGAAGGATTACTCAGATACGCTGAAACCTCAGAAATGCCATCACAATAGTCAAAAGGCAATAATGTTCTATCATTTCCAAACAAAGTAGAAGAATCAATACCATTCTGCCCTACTAAAACATTCAACAATGCTCCAAATGCCTTTGTTTGGTCATTCCATTTCATTCCCCCTAAATATTGAGGAGTAGTACACATCAATTGCAATCCCTGCTTTTGCTCTCGCCAAAGATATTCCGCATTAATTAAAAAACCACTTGTATTTTGAAAATCAGTAGAAATTTTTTGACATAAAGCAACTCCACTTTTTTCCTCAGAAATCTTACCTAGATTATCATAGAACACAGCTTGAGCACGAACTTGACCTTTTGACAAAAGGAATTTATACCCTGTGTTATTAATTGGGCTTATACCTTGATTTAATGGTTCAATCACTTCATCGCTAAAATAGTCTGGCGCAACTGATTGGAACCGCCGTAAAATTTCTTTACTAGCCAAACGAGCTTTCTCTTCAAGACCATTAGTATAATCAATCCCTTGAAAAAACTCTTTTCGATTCAATCCCGGAACTGGCACTATCGTATATTTTGCAAATGTAAAGTTTTCTGCCATAATATTCCCTCCCTAAACACCTAAAACCACTCAAGCCTACAAAATATAAGACGGAAGGGAACATCAGAACCTACATTCCCTTCCATTAAGTCCCCCCTCCCAGACCTTCGTAACAGACGAATTAATATTCTTAACTCGCCCAAATCTCGAACCGGGGATATCTCGGTATCAGCTGACTCTTAATCATCACAGTCAATATCTTGACATATCATAAGTGTTTCTACAGCCGAGCGTTCTAGCCGCTAAACTAAGGGGGGATACAGAGAAAAACTTCACTTGCTTTATAAAACTTTTTATCTTTAAAAGACAATCAAATAGAACAAAATAAAAATAAATCACAAAAACGAAAATTTAATTCTACCTCCAAAAAACTATAAGTTCTGCTGTTCTAAAAATATCGTTAACGCCGCCGCTCCCGACGGAACCATACTTGCTCCATGCTGCTCTAAAAACGCCGGAATCTCTGAAACACGATAAAACGATAAATTTCGATGTTCGAATTTCCCCGGTGCCTTCTCCTTCCACCGCTCCATCAATTCTTCTTGCCCAACATAAATCGGAATTCCGCAAACTACTTCCGGCTGACGCGAAGGTAATTGTCGCACAATCCCATAAAACAACAATTCACCCATTTGTGTAGATTGTAAACCCATCTCTTCTCGTAACTCCACTTTTAAATGCCGTGCAATATCAATTTGTCGTCCATCCTTTGCTACATCAACCACTCCGCCTATAACATGATGCACATTAGGATAAATAACTACTTTATCGCTTCGCATCCCGATTGGAACATAAATACTTGAATCATCACCTAAAATATTATATCCATACAATACGGAACATACCGCTAACGCATTTGCAAAATAAAAATTTGGCTCACACCGATCTTCAATTCCATATTGCATAAGCTTCTCTCGGAATTCTGGCTCTCGAATAGAACGTTCATTAGTTCCTGCATAAGTCATATAATCCGTAATACTCAACGCTAAATATAATCTATTTCCCTCTAAAACCGCTCGTGTTAATCGATACTTCTCATTAACCCCGCCAACTTGCTTTAGCATCCGTTCAATCTTTGACTGATCTCCACTTACCAGCACTTTACTAAAATCCTCACTTCGTGCAAGAAACATTCTTTGCTGCACTTTATCCCAATATTGAAAAATTTCATGTGCAATATCTGCTCGTTGTAATGGAAAACTCATTGGTTCGCCTTGCGACACTACAACTTCTAACTCCGAAAACGGAATTGGTTGTGCTGGTTTTACAATATATTCCCACAGTTTATCATTCATCAAATAACTATTTGAAAGTGACATATATAAATGTTTTGGTGTAAAATAAAATAAACAAAATAGATAAACAAACAAAAAACTTTATTAACAGCCCCATTTCCCAAACCTATATGCGGTAGTAGTACAGTGGTTAGTATACGGCCTTGCCATAGACTAATTATACACAGACTACAAACAGGCTGTGACCCGAGTTCGAATCTCGGCTACCGCATTCATTTTTCTAGAACAAATAATAAAAATTCTCCTACACAGAATAAGAAAAAATTTAATTATTCCAAAAATTATCCCACAACCGCTTTAATCCTTCTAACCCCCGCCGCACACGCCTCTTCTTTCACAATCTTAAACTTCCCAATCTCTCCAGTATGTGAAACATGCGGTCCCCCGCAGAACTCTTTCGAATAATCACCCACAAAATACACCGACACTCGATCAGGATATTTCACCCCAAACTCCGCTTGCGCCCCTAACTTCTCCGCCTCACTTCGTGCCATCTCTTTACGCACAACCTCAACATCCGCAACAATCACCCGATTCACTTCATTCTCAACTCTCTTCACCTCTTCAGGCGTTAATTTTCGCTCAAAACTAAAATCAAACCGTAATCGTTCTGGCGTAATATTACTCCCCCGCTGATGTATGCCCACAGAAATCACTTTACGTAACGCCTCATTCAACAAATGCGTTGCCGTATGCATACGCACAACAACTTCAGACGTATCAGCTAATCCTCCTTTAAACTTCTTCTCCGCTCCAACCCGCGATAATTCTTTATGCTTCTCATACTCTGCTAAAAATCCTTTCACATCAACCACAATTTTCTTCTCATGCGCCAGTTCCTCTGTCATCTCAAGTGGAAACCCATACGATTGGAATAACAAAAACGCATTCACCCCACTAATCTGACCAAGTATCACCATCCGCTCAAACTCTCGTAAACCATTCTCAAGCGTTTTTTCAAACTTATCTTCCTCTTTATGCAACTCAGTATACACCCGCCCCGTATTTTTCAACAGCTCCGGATACATACCCCCATACTCCGCAACCACAACTGTCGCCAACTGCTTCAAAAATAATCCATTCACTCCTAACATCTTCCCATACCGCACCGCTCTGCGAATCAATCGCCGTAATATATATCCTCGATCAACATTTGATGGCATCACCGCATTCTCATCACCAAGTATAAACACCGCCGCGCGAATATGATCTGCAACAATCCTCATCTCACGTTGATGAGTAACATATCTCTTCCCGCTAATCTTTTCTAATTCCAAAATCAATCCAGAAAATAAATCTGTCTCATACGCACTCTTCTTGCCATTCAACACCGCAAGCGTTCGTTCCAGTCCCATCCCAGTATCAACATTCTTTTGTTTCAAGCCACTAACCGAACCATCCGCTGCTTTATGATACGTCATAAACACATCATTCCAAATTTCTACCCACTGATTATCATTAGGATCAAACTTCTCCTGCGCTTCTCCCTCACCCGTCCAATAAAACATCTCCGTACTCGGTCCACACGGTCCTACCTCGCCCGCAATCCAAAAATTATCTTTCCCTAAAAACGCAATTCGTTTCTCCGCAACGCCAAGAGAACGCCATAACCCATATGACTCCTCATCTCGTGGCACAGTTTTATCCCCTTCATATACTGTAAACGCCAGTTTCTTCAATGGAATGTCCAGCCACTTTTTTCCCGTCAGAAATTCAAAACTCCAACTGATCGCCTCTTTCTTAAAATAATCCCCCAGCGACCAATTCCCTAGCATCTGAAAAAACGTATGATGCGTATTATCCCCAATATTTTCAAAATCAACCGTACGTAAACACTTCTGCACATTTGTTAACCGCTTCCCCAACGGATGCACACCCAATGAGCCAGACAAATACGGAACTAATGGCTGCATCCCCGCCGTATTGAATAACACACTCGCATCATTACTTGGAATAAGCGACGCAGACGAAATAATCGCATGCCCTTTCAACTCAAAAAACTTCAAATATAAATCACGTAACTCTTTTGCTTTCATAAGAATGGGATGTACAAGTAACACTTTTTAAGTATTTCGGCAGAAGAAGAGAATTTACGGTTTAATTAAATCTGTAATCTTAAGATACAATTCTTTATACACTTTAGAAGAAACTACTGCTACTTTCTGCATCACCACACTCTTTTCAAACGTCACCAACTGCCAATATTTAATTTTACTCTCAAACGGCAAATTCGCCTCTGCAAACGAACTAATAGGAACACCCTCACTCTCTGGATTACTTGTTATCGCACAACCAACTATATCATTTCCTCGCACAGCAATAACCACCATTGGCCGTTTCTTCGCATGAATCAAATCAGAAAACGGAAACTGTACTAAGACAATATCACTTTTAGAAAACGTCAATTCTTTAGAAAGCATCATCCCACCGCTCATCATACTTATTATCCCACGTCTTTTTCAACGAAGATTCACTCAATAACATAAGCATCTGCGTTTCACTCAACTGTATTGGCTTAATCGTAATTACATCATTCCCTTCTACAATCAACAACTTCATTCCTTTCTCTAATTTAAAATCATCGCGCATCTGCTTTGGGATAACAATCTGTCCTTTTTCTCCAACCGTAATAACTTCAGCCATACATGTAGGAATATCCTACAGATATATAAATCTTTCTTGGGTTAAATAACCACTTAAAAGTAACAAAATAAACAACCTATTTAAATATAAGCACCACTTCTAGCCTAACATCAGAATGAAAACTCATCTTGAAAAAAAGAAATAAAAATATAATTAACAAAAACGAGGTAAATAAAAATGGTATTAAAATCAACATTAACATCAATTGTTTTAGCCACAGTTCTAGGAACGGCATGTGCACAAGAAATACCCCCACATCGTTCACCCACCCACCCATTCAACTATCAAGGAGAAATTCAGGGTAAGGAAATATTATTTAAGTGTGGTATAAATCAAGGTAGAAAATCAAACTATGAGGATGCCTGTATTCTAAAAATAGGAGACCCTAATGCGAACGATGAAAGGAACTATGAATATATAGATTTCAACCATGATGGAAAAATAGATATGGCAATAGCGAATCGAACTTTAGATGAATCACAAAAAGAATACGACAAGTATATCAGATTGATAAGAGAAACACAATGACCTCATCGGAGAATATATAGTTAACGCACTAAATTTTCGTACATATTAATGCGTTAAATATACACAAGATGGAGAAACTACTCCACAAGAAATCAGAAGAATATCTGATTTCTGTGCT
Organism: uncultured Methanosarcinales archaeon; assembly: GCA_964429715.1. Classification (GTDB taxonomy): domain Archaea; phylum Nanobdellota; class Nanobdellia; order Woesearchaeales; family GW2011-AR9; genus JACPNA01. The sequence continues at coordinate 13,942 of CAYSCV010000011.1, read as the reverse complement.
GAAATGAAGTAGTTTCTTCATTTCATGCATCTGTGCACACAAGAAATAGAAAAACTATTCTATTTCTGTGCAGAAAAGAAATCGCTGTTTCTTTTCTTGCAAATGAAGTCGTTGCTTCATTTAGTGTATGAAGGCACTAACTAAATGTATGATTATTTAGTGCTTTCAGTATACTAAATCAAATTTATTTTAATTGACACAAAATAAATTATTTTCTTTTACTCTTTCAATCTAACACCCCTCAACTCCATCTTCCCCCCCGCCTTAATTCGCATAGATACAAACTCCCCAATTTTACATTCCCCCTCCACGATAACTTCTTTATACGCCCCACTCTTTCCCACCCACTCTCTTTCACTTATTTTCCGCTCAATCAACACCACATCCTCTTTCCCCCACCACTTCTCATTTCGCATAATCATCCCATTTTGAAACACTTCATAAAACACCTTCGCACGCCGCTGCAGCGCCTCTCGCTCCTCAACACCCATCTCTTTACGTGAAATCAACGAAATCACCAATTCATCAGGTACAACTTTTCGTAGCAAATTCAACGTTTCCCAATGATCTTGCTCATTTTCATCCGGAAACCCAACTAACAACACCGTTCGCACCATCCCTAATGGAAATTGCAATCGAAACTCTTGCACTGCTTTAACAAAATCATCAGTGGTATATGAAAATCCGCATCGTTCTAAAATTCTTGTACTCCCTGCATATAGAGGAACATTAAGCACTTGATACAATTTACCCATTTCAAACAAAGGCAATAACTCTTTTCTAACATCACACAACCCTTGTACACTCATCCGCTCAATCAAAATACGAAAATCTCCCGTAATCACACACAACTCCTGCAACAATATCGGCAGCGACTTGCCAATATCTTTCCCATACTCCGCCGCATCAATTGCGCTTAACACAATCTCTTCCGCTCCATCTAACACCATTCTGCGCACTACTTCTACGATTTCCTCAACGGGATATGACACCATCTGTCGTGTCCCTTTCCGCTTCGACAAAAACGAAAATAAATCATAACATCCTCTCATAACTGGAATAACTGCTCGAAACTCCTCCCGCTTCTTTCGTGGCAATAACAGTGGCGGCATTTCATCCCGTTGTAAATAAGAAACCTCATTCTCATGCACTAACTCCTCCACCACTTCCACAATATGATGAATCTTACGTGAAGATACCATAGAATATCCTTTCAATCGCCCAATTTGTAAATGATCTAAACATCCTACAACCACTATCATTTTATAAGGAAACTGCGCCCGCAACTTCTCAAATTCATAAAAAAAATCCAGTTCTTTCTCCTCCTCAACCAGACATACCGAAAAAATAATCACATCAGCACCATCCACCTCTGCTACGCTCACAAATTTAGACAATTCTAATAGCGCAGTCATTTGCTCTGCATCCGCAACCGTATGACTAATTCCCAATGTGATTACATGAAATGAGGTCATATCTTCAAACTTAATTATCATATATATAAACATTTATTCTAAAGCAACACACATATTCAATCCCACAAATCTTAAAAAACACCACGTAAACAAAACTAAATATGAATCGTGGCATCATCGAAAAATGGGGTGGCACCTCCCTTGCAACAACAGATCGCGATCTCAGAGCACTAGAACACACAATCCAAACATCACAATTCCCACAATCCCAAGAATACACCCTTCTCGTTCCCTCTGGTCCAGGTAAAACCAACAACACAAAAGACGGAAGAAAAGCAACCGACCACGCCTATGACATCGTCAACAACACACACAGAGACAGGGAATGGAACATTCTTCAAAATATCCTTCAAACAAAAGTACAAGACCACTCCCTTTCCGCAACTACCCTCAACCCTCTTCTAGAAGAAATTACCCGAATCCTGCAAAGCAACAATATAGACAACCAAGCCCAAGCAAAAATCATTGGCCTCCCCGAACGTGCCCAAGCAAAAATCCTTTATGAACTTGCAACATCCCGCTACCCCCAACATTCATTCGCTCTTCTAGATTACAATCAAAACGGTATGATCGGCGATTCATCACACCCCAATAATCGTGACGTGCCAATCAACCACAACGCAACTCTCAAAACTATCGCAGCACAAATCAAACAACACAACCTCAAAGGAAAAATCACCATCGTCCCCGGTTTCATTGGCACAAAACACGGCACAACTGAAATGGTCACTTTAGAACGTGGTATGTCTGATGGCACCGCAATCTATTATGGTGCCGCCATCTACGCAGATGAAGTACGCATCTTTAGCGATCAAAACGGCATTCTTCCTGTTGATCCAGATATTATTGACAACCTCAGCCCCATCAAAGAATTAACATACAGAGAAGCAGAAGCTTTTGCCGGATTAGGCGCAAAAATCATCAATGACGTAGCCTTAAGACCCGCACGTGAACGCGGCATTCTCGTTAAAATCCTCAACAGCTTTGACTTCACTCAAACTGGCACAAATATCAGAGCCAACCCATCAACAGACCATTACGGTGTCAAAGCTATTGCCAACGTTCCTGATTATCAATTAATAACTGTACATGGTATGCGCATGAATCAAAAAGGGATAGCTGCAAAAGTATCATCTTTATTTGCCGAATACGATTTAAGTATCGACGCCGAAAGCGATGGCGACTCTTGCAAAACCTATGCAATCATCCCAAACGACAACACCGCAAAATTACTAAACAAATTAGCATCTCTTGACCATCGCACAACCACTATTAATCGCATGGCTCGAATCGCTCTCGTGGGTGAAGGTATGGAATACATCCCCCACACCAACGCCAAAACTGCAGACCAAATACTTCTAGAAACTCTCAAAACCCAAAGCATACAACTTGAAATGTATACACTTGCCCGCGACTCCGTCATCCGCTCATTTTTCATTCCACAAGAATATACTCACCAAGTAATCACCCACCTCTATCGCGCATTTGAATTCCATCGCAATGGGAAATAGATAACAGAGAACAAAAGTGGAAACGCCTCTTCTTACCCCCTCTTAAATTAGGATTAATTATTAACGCATTCTAGAATCAAAATAACCAGATGTGGGATAAACATCCACTTGAGCCACACCTACTTTCTCATGACCTAACGCCCACATCTCTGCACGCCCATACAACGGATCCTTTTGAAATTCTCGAGTAGGAACCCGTTCAATACCAGTCATAGTATACCCCATCTCTTCCATTCGTTGACGTACACTACCCTCATCTGTTGCCAAACAATGAATCTCCCGCCGAGACCCTCCATCATTAATTGTAACACGATACGAAGAACAAAGACCAACTAACATATCTAAATCAGCCATAACCTAAAGAAAAGTCATTGAAATTTATAAATTCTTCGATTTAAAAAATAGGTTTAAATAAATAGTAAAGAAATAACAAGTTTAAGACAAAAAAAATTATCTTAAATCACCAACCAACTCAACAATCTTTCCAAGCACATCATTCTCTTCATTATTCACCGTTCCTAACGAAAGATGCGCCTCTCCAACGTTAAAGCCACAAATATTCATCATTGCTTTGATACTGACAGGATTACCATATTTCATGGAACCTTCAAATAAAGGTTTAAGCTGTTGATGTATTTCTTGAGCTTTCAACAACTCCCCTCTAGAAAAAGAAGAGATCATCTCATTCATTAATTGTGGAACAAGATTACTCACAACTGATATAACTCCTTTAGCACCAAGAGCCAAAGCATCATAAGTAGTAGCATCATCACCACTAAGAACAACAAACTTACCTTTACTAATATTAACATAGTCTTCCAATTGTTTTAAATCCCCTGAAGCTTCTTTGACCGCAAGAATATGACAATGAGATGCAATTTGTTCCAACGTTTCAGGTAAAATATTTACCCCAACACGTGAAGGAACATTATAAACAACCAATGGAGCATTTCTCGTTTCTTTTGAAATCGCGTTATAATGATTGACAATCCCCTCTTGTCGAGGTTTAACATACGGAGGAGGAGTTATCAATAAAGCATCAGCACCTAACCGCAACGCAAGTTGAGCCCGTGATATTGCTTCTTGAGTATTCCCAGCACTCGCTCCAACAATCACCGGTTTATTTCGTCCATTTTCACAAAAGTAATTTAATGTTCGTTCAACTAACTCAACACGCTCACGTGGAGTCAAAAATTCTGTTTCACCTGTTGTCCCTAACACAACCGTAAAATCAGTAGAAACATATTGTTGTTCCAACAAGTCTTCAAAAAGAACATAATTAATATGAGTATCTGACAAGCGCGGTGTAACTAAAGCCGTACCAACACCCTGTAATGTTTCTACACCCATAACAAATCACTCTTTATTTTTTATAATAATAATATCAATTTATTCTATAATCAAAATCTACAACCCCAACCTTCCCAATATCGTCTCTGCATCAAACTTCTCTAAATCTTTGTATTCCTGCCCTACACCCAAAAATAATATCGGCTTCTTGATTGTATACGCAATAGAAAGTGGCGCTCCACCTTTATCATCCACATCCACTTTAGTTAAAATTACTCCATCCATCTCAACTAAAGAATTAAATTGCCGTGCTTGTTCAATGCAATCATTTCCTGTAATACTTTCTCCAACAAAAATTTTCGAATCAGGCTTCACCACGCGAATAATCTTCTGTAATTCACCCATCAAATTCGTATTGCTATGCAACCTTCCTGCCGTATCAATCAGTACCACATCAATCTTATTCTTCTCCGCATACTGCACCGCATCAAATGCCACTGCTGCCGCATCTGAACCATAATTATGCTGAATCATCTTCACATTCAATTTCTGCGCATGTTCTCCTAACTGCTGAATCGCTGCCGCTCGAAACGTATCACACGCAGCTAATACAACAGAATACCCCTGCTGCTGTAAATAATACGTCAATTTCGCAATCGACGTCGTCTTCCCCGTCCCATTGATCCCAAAAAACGCCACGACATAAGGTTTTTTCTTCTTCGCTGCAATCCGTTCGCCTAACTCTCGCGACTCAAACGATAAAATCTCTGTAAGCGTTCGTGTAAGTGTTTTATGAATCTTCTCTGAAACATCCCACGGCAACGGCTTGTTCACCAATTCTTGTTTGAGATCAACTTTAATCTTCTCAATAACCTCAACCGAGACATTATTTTCCAATAACGCCAACTCTAAATCCCAAAACAACTCCTCAAACTTCTCCGCAGAAATTGTCCGAGACGTAATCGTCTCTTTAATCTTGCCAAAAATACCTTTTTTCTCACTCTTCACTTCTTGTTCTTCCTCATCTAGTCCTGAAGAAAGATCCCCTTCATCCTCTAACTCCTCTTTCACCGTAGGTTCTTCTTTCTTGAAAGTAAACGTCTTCTTTAACTTCCCAAAAAATCCTTTTGATTCTTCTTTCTCTTCAATAGCACCTTTGGTTGGTGAAATTATTTTTTCTTCTTTCGTGCTTTTTGGTGCTGGAACATAAAAACCCTCCACTTCTTCATCAACTTCCTCCGCTTCATCATCTATTTCTGGTGCAACCTTTTTCTCTTCAACATTCTTCTCTTCAACAATCTTCCCCCTCTCAATAACAGTCTCTTTTTCCACAACCTTCGTCACTTTCAATTGCTCTTTATTCTTCTCCACCTCTTTCAACTTCGCAAAATGTTCCATTTGCTGCGCTAATAAATTTTTCTTAACCGGAGCCGTACTAACCACAGAAGTAAGATTTTTTTCCTCAGCAGGTACTTTTTGATCAGAAGAAGAAAATCCTGCAAATTTCTTTTCCCCTCTATGCTCAACAATTCCTGCCACCAATTTTTTCTGAAATAATTCTCTCAAAATAGGTAAATCTTTCACCCCTTCACTTTCACTCATATGAGCATATTCTTCAAATACATGAATCTCCGCCACATCTTTAAATGAATGAATATAAAAGTCTCTTATCTCTTGTGTGATCCATGAATCTTGTAATCCAAAAACAAACACAATCTCTTGCACATTATTTTTTATTTTTTTTATATCCAAGTCTCTATGTTGATACGCTCTAAAAATTTCTAACTCCTGCGGTTTTAACTTTTTACCCATTAATTTAAAATAATCAGCCGATGGTTTTGCACCAACCGGCGCAACAAGAATCAGTTTTTTAATTTTATATTTTTCCGCTAATTTTAAAGAAAGCAGACCTCCCATACTATGCCCAACGATAGATAATTCTTTCTTATTTTCTTTTGCAATTTTGTTTTCCGCAAATGAAAACCATGTTTCAAATTTTGGTTTTTCCGTATTTGGTTGATTAAATGATACAGCTTCATAACCAACATCAGTCAGATCTTTCTTTAATTGGGGAATAAATCCAGATTCCGCCGTATCCTCCCAGCCATGAAAAATTAAAACACTCTTTTTTACTACTTCCTCTGTAGTAAGCTCAACTTTTTTCTCTTTAATGGTATCAACTTTCTTTTCTTTAACTTTCTCAACTGTTTTCACAACAATTTTCTTCACAACCGGAACAACTTTCTCAACAACCAACACTTCCCGCTCTACTTCAATCTCTTCAACATCCGCTTCTTCCTCTGCCTTCTTCGAAAAGATTGACAACGCACTCTTCAACTTATCTTTTAATTTACCGAACATATTGTTCCACTTCCCCATACAATTTCATTGACTGCGCTGATAACTGCGTAACCACTTCTTGCGCTTCTCCAATTCGTAACTGTAAATCCCGCTTCTGTGTATCTAATAATGTAATCACCTCTGCAACAGACTTCTCAACCACCGCCCCCGAACCCACATTAACTAATAACTTCTCCCTATCCATCAGCGTTCCTTTCACAAAAATCCCATTCGCAATCGGTGCTAACAACTCACTTTGCAAATCCACAGTTTGCAAATCCGTAATCGCCCCTCGCGAATCATCTAATTCTACCATATGCTGCTGCAGCATCTCCACATGCTGTGTCAACTGCTCTAACTGCTGCTGCATCATCTGGAAATACTCGACTTTCTCCTGGATCTCGACATCTCTGCTCATATTCGCCTAAAGAACACTTTATTTTATAAGGTTTATGGCAAAGAAATAACTCTTCACTCATTCAACATCTATTACTCCATTTTGATCTTTTCGTACCACAAAATCCAATCTACCTGATAAACGGTCATCACGCTTCTTCAAAAAATCAGAAATCGACGCACCCACTTGATTGCAGTAGAAAGCTTTTGAGAGTACATAATTCAACGAAATCACACTCATCCAATCACTATTCTCTTTATAATACCCCTCATAACGCTCAGGCAAAGTATCTGCAACCAACATTGGAATCCCCGCTCTCCTCATCCGATCTTCTGCCAAAATTCCTTTTTTAGCACTCAATAACGCATGAGTCACACAAAAATAAACCTCCGCTCCACGTTCATCACGTAAATATTGCAAAGGCCCAATCTTATTATTTTCATACTCCCCCACTGCCGTACCACCCGAATCAACAATATCATCAATCACAATCACTTTTTTCCCTTTCACATCTGATGGTAAATAAAAACGATGTTCCGCCTCCCCGTGGCCAGTACGAATTTTATCTAACGTAACATATTGCGTACCTAACGCCTGAGCCAACTTTCTCGCCCGTTTAGCTCCTCCAGGATCAGGTGAAATCACAAGCACATCTGGCCGACCAGAATTAAACGAATCTTTAAATAAATTACGATAATACGCCGCAAAATCAGGAATTGCGCTTAACTCATCAAGCGGCCCATCAAAATACCCCTGCTCCTGCTTTGCATGCAAATCAAACGTCACAATCCGCTTCAACCTATAGCCAAAAGCCGATTCCAAATCATCATAAAACTTACGCGCCGAAATCGCCACACGGCCATCATCTTTTTTATCCTGACGTTGATAAGGAATAAAAGGTAAATATAATGTGACTGAACCAACCCCTGCTCGTTTTAATGCATCACCAAATTCTGTTAATTCTTCTTTACTAATATTAGGATCAGAAAACTTATGAAAATAATGCACATCTTTTTCTCTCACATTTTCTTTAACTTGAACAAAAACCTCTCTATCATTTTGCTGCTTACTAACCCGATCAACAAATCGTAAATTTGACAACTTCATCCCCTCAATAATTTCTCTCTCTTCATCAGTTGGATCAGAAAATTCTTTATCAACTCGTTCCTGAATTTTTCCCTCTAATGCACCCACAGAAGAATCATATGCTTTATTATTTAATAACACTACTTTACGTAAAGAACCAAACTTAAGATATCGATCCAATTGTTCTAATGCAGTAAAAGACATAATTATCAAGCCTTCCCTTTCAAAACAGATTTATAACTATTTATCTAATTGAAACTAGAGATTAGAATACCAAAAGTACAACTGCCAGATTGTTTTTAATTAACAAAATAGCCATAAATCAACTTTAATTATCACAAAAAACAAACTGTTTTCTATTAACTGAATAACCAATAATAAACTTAAAAATTAAGTAAAAACATTTATATAGAATAACCAATTAGAGTATAATATGAAAGAACTTGAAGAAACATTTCTGGAAGAATATGTCGGCGCATTAGAACAACTTGAAAAACAACGATACAAAAATACACTTATTCTTCTCTCAAAATCTCTATTCGCCCTATGCGACCTAATCATCTACCAAAAACTTAAAAAACTTCCCAAAAATCATACCGAACGCTTCCGTATTCTCGAACAATACTTCTCCGACATCTACCCCATCATTGACAAGCTCTTCAGCCACTACACTGATGCCTATAACAAACCCATTCAAAAAGAAACATGCGAGGAAATGAATCATGGAATCAAAAAAATTATTTACACCACTCTTTCCCTACCAGAAAGAATTAAAAAAATTACTCAATGAGCAACTGCTCGACATCATCCTCTTTGGTTCCGTAGTCAAAGGCGGCTCACCTCATGACATAGATATTGCTCTCCTGCTCAAAGACACCACCAATCTCCTTGCCATTAAAAAGAAAATCAAAGAGATCATCAAAAAAGAAACCGACATTCAAACAATGACACTTGAATCCATCCATACCCCGCTCTGGCTTACCCTCATCAAAGAAGGTTTCAGCATCAAGAAAAGCAAATATCTCCATGAACTCTACCATCTCCAACCCCAAGTACTCTACAAATATTCTTTACAAAAACTAACTGCCGTACAGAAAGTTCAATTTGAACGCGGCATAAAAATGATTCTGAAAACAGAAGGGACATTCCTCACCCGTTCCGTTGTTCTCATTCCCCTCACCCTCAAAAACCGCATGATGGAATTTCTCAAAAATTGGAACATCTATTACGAATCCCACGAATACGAACTTCTTCCGCTACAACGCAAAGAAGAATGGTAAAACGTTAAATGCACCCATCTAAGTGACATCCCTTTCATAAAAACTCATTTCATCCGTCTTCTCATCCACAAATACAGAATTTGCGTTTTCCGTAACAGAACCACCCACCTCTTCAACTTTTGGCGTGCGCACTTTCAACTTCCCCGCTTTGCGCAGCTTCTCCTCAAACTCTTGTGCTCGTTCAATCGACCCTTTGCCCGACAACCCCGTCTGCGGTGTCTTCTTCAAATATTCTTCTGAGGTAAACTCCCTACCACTTAAAGCCAACTCCGCAAACTTAGGAAAATCAATCCATGTATACCATCCATCCTCTTTTTTATATTTCTGTAACGCAAACATCACAACTCGCGATGGAATATGCTCCGACACAATCGAATACCCCAACAAACACGTAAGTAATCGTTTCGAAAACGCAACCACTTCCTCATGCATCGGCATATTCGTTTTACTCAACCGCTCCTGCGACGGCCCCACATGCATATACGCTTTCACCTCAATAAAATCTGACCCTCCTAATTGAATCAGCTCCGCATACTTCTCTATATCCACATCATTTATTCCTTTAATCAACGTTAACCGCACACACGTTCGCTGCTTCTTCTCAGATAAATACTTCAAAGATTGAATCATCCGCTCCCAATAATCCAAAAACAACGGCTTATCCACTTCCTTCAACAACTCTTTTGTCGGCGCATCCACACTGCAATACAACTGCGTAATTGGTTTTAAATTCTTGATATGTTCTGGATACTGTGAATTCGTAACTAAAAACGTCGAAATCCCTTTCGCATGAAACCCATCAATCAACTCATTCATCTTCGGATACGTAATCGGCTCACCCGTTAAAGACAACGCCACATGCTTCACTTCTTTAGAATTCTCATATGATTTTTTAATTGCTTTATCTGAACCCCCAAACCCAATCAATAATTTATGATGTGCCTTCACACTCTCATTTAAAATCATCACTGGATCATCAACTTCCCACTTCCATTCTTTCGCTACTGGCGCTTTATACCCCCGCCAACAAAATGTACATCTATTCGCACAACTAATCGACGTCGTCATCTGCATACACTGATTGCTCATAATCCCATAGAACTTCAGCTTATAACACCCACCCTCCCCATTAATCATATTCTTCGTCCAGCCGCACGTCTTAACCGCGCTATGACTACCAATAATTCGATAATGCTGCTTCTCTAATTCCACTCGAGCGTCAGGTGTTAACATATATACTCAAAACCAATGATTGATTTAAAAAAGTATGTGAAGAAAAAAGAAACCGGTTCAAGAAAACTGCCCATAAAATTCTTGACGAACCATAGCCATTGAACAAAACGCATCTTGCGCAACAGAGAACTTTTCAGCTGTATCAATGAGTGACACAAACATCAAACCAAAAGAATCCGCATGCGTATCTCCTTGTTCCCCTAAAGAAACTCTCTTTTTATCATGTAATACATGAGGCCAAAAATAATGAGATTCTTCTTTCAAGAGACCATACTTTATCTGTAACGCTGAAAACAACAATTCCGCTTCTTCTCCTGCGAACGTCTCATACATTCGCAGCGCCGACATCGCAGCGATATCAAAATGCTGCGTATAATGATTGTAACGAACAAGATCAATCACCTTCTCAACCGCCCTACTCGTAACCGCAGTAAGAGAAGAACTAAGAATAGTTGCTCGATCCAATCCGCAACGCTCTAAATCATAGACTGCATCTTCACGATGAGTAGGAGCATCCAAAGGATATTCATCCAGCACAATTTTTCTACAAATAACTTTCAAGTTATCATCAGAAAAAGCGCAAATCGCATGATTATACATTCTCTCAAAACTCTCCAAAACCAATAAGCGGCGTTGCAGCAAAATATCTGTAAAATGTTGAACAGTAAGCATATCTAAAGAAGACAACACCGTATCTTTTCTAAAAGTAGAAACTAACTCATTTTCAAGTACGCCAAGCTTTTGAATGTAAGTGACAATGGGAGTCATTCTTCAAAGAATAATAAAAAACATAATATATCTTTGGAGTAGTAAATGACTACCACAAAATTTAAAAATAAGCGTTCTTTCTTCTACAAACATGATAAATAAATCAATCCTCAAAGAAATTGGCCTAACCGAAAGTGAAATCAAAGTCTACCTTGCTCTACTCTCCATTGGCTCAACCTCTGCAGGAAAAATAATTGAACAAACCTCAATGTATCGCAAAAATTTATACGACGCTCTCAATAAGCTTATAGATAAAGGTTTAGTAACCTATGTTATTGAATCCAACACTAAAATATTTCAAGCAAAAAATCCCCAAAATCTCATACGATATTTAGATGAAGAAAAAGCCAAAATAGACATTAAAAAAAAAGAATTAGCCCTCTCACTCCCCGAATTAACCGCCACATTTAATCAACAAAACACTGAAATCAAATCCGAAATCTATCGTGGCACAGAAGGCATCAAAACGATACTCAAAGAATGCTTGAATTACAAAGAGATATTATTTATCGGTGCAACAGGTTCAGTGGAAGACCGTTTGCCGTATTTCTGGCCTCAATACAACAAAGAACGAGAAAAAAGAAAGAGCAGATGGAAACTATTATTGATATACGAAGCAAAAGACAAGCCCATTACAAAATCAAAATATTATGAGTATAAAGTACTTCCAAAAATACTCAGCGGCCCAAACGTCATCTATATCTATGGAGACAAGATTGCCAATGTCCTCTGGTTAGAAAAACCCATAGCATTTGTAATAAAACACAAGCAATTAGCAGAGAATTATAAAAAATATTTTAACTATCTATGGAGTAATATTTAAGATAAATACTTCCCAGAACCGTGATACACTTTTACTAAAATTAGAATATAACTATATCAAGAATAAGTAAATAACAAATCACGCCTCAATCTTCGTAAACATCCATCCACCAATTAACATGATGATAACCGTAACTACAATCAACACCAAAAAATCTTCGCCAAACCCAAACACCATAGCACCGCCAAAAGCTCCACGTAATCCATCAACACCATACGCCAACGGATTAAATCGTGTAATAATTTCCAAAGCTTTAGGTAATCCCGTAAGGGGAAACAACGCACCAGATAAAAAGAAAATTGGCATAACTAAAAAATTCATAATCAGAGGAAACGCCTGCATATCAACTAAATTTGACGCAATTGCCGTTCCCAAAGCCGTAAAAAATAGCGAAACCAAAAACATAAACAAAAGCGCAAAAGGTAAATAACCCCACGAGGTAATACGAAAACCAATCAACAGACAAATAACAAGTACAACAATCCCTTGCAAAAATGCAACAGTCGCACCTCCCAGTGTTCGCCCAAACATAATTGCTGTTCGTGACACAGGTGCAACTAATGTCTCTTTCAAAAAACCAAATTGTCTATCCCAAATAATTTCAATCCCGCCAAACATCGCAGTAAAAAGAATACTCATCGCAATAACACCTGGAGCTAAAAAAGTAACGTAATTTCCCCCGCCCGCTTTTTCAAAAATCGGTCCAAATCCAAATCCTAACGCTAACAAAAAAAGAATTGGCTGCCCCAGAGCACCAACCATTCTTGATTTAGAACGCCAATAACGTTTTAACTGACGTAGCCACATAATATAGATGGGGCCCATTAACGTCGCCCTCCCCACATCTTTTTACCCATGCGCAGCTGATCCATTGCCGACGCACTTTCATCACGAATAGAATGCCCAACTAACTTCAAAAACGCCTCTTCTAAAGACTTTGTTTTTGTCTTCTTTTTCAATTCTGCAACTGTCCCCTGTGTAATAATCTTTCCATGATCAATAATCGCAATGCGATTCGCAACTTTTTCTGCCTCTTCCATATAATGGGTTGTAAAAAATATTGTCATCTGTTCCTCTTTATTCAACCGGATAATATAATCCCATAAATGATTTCGTGTCTGAGGATCAAGTCCTAAAGTCGGTTCATCCAAAAATAGAATCTTCGGATGATGAATTAAACCGCGAGCAATTTCAAGCCGGCGTTTCATCCCACCTGAATAATTTTTAACTGGTTCATCTTTTCGATCCCACAACTCAACTAATGTAAGTAAATATTTAATACGCAATGCACGTAATTCAGAAGGTACTCCATAAAACACCCCATGAAATTCCATATTTTCATAGGCAGTTAACTCTTCATCTAAACTAGGATCTTGAAAAACGATTCCAAACGATTTACGCACATCATATGGCTGGCTCATCACATTGAATCCATTAACCGTAATCGCCCCGCTTGTGAGAGATAAAAGCGTGGTCAGCATCTTAATCGTTGTCGACTTACCCGCACCATTTGGTCCTAAAAACGCTAAAATCTCTCCTTTCTCAACCTCAAATGATACATTGTCAACAGCTATAAACTCACCAAACTTCTTAGTTAAATCTGTAACAGAGATAATTGCATTCATAAACAAAACTTCATTCAATGTCTTTTTAAAACTTATGCTAAAAGAGAGATAATAATAAAAAATAAAGCTCCCAATCGCAGCAAGCTGCGGGGTATCTAATTAGAATTGATGGAG
>CAYSCV010000010.1:0-23377 GCA_964429715.1 uncultured Methanosarcinales archaeon | reverse complement strand
TTTCTTCACTTTCGCCACTTTCATAGAAGTTGAAGAACCAGAAACTGCAGAAACCGAAGAAGAAACAACAGATGCAGAATCAGAACCTCCTACTCCTGCAACAGGCTCTTTCTTTTCCACAACAGCATTCCCCGACACCTCAGTCTTCTTCTCACCTAACTTCCCGATATATTTACAATTCGGATATCCCGAACATCCTAAAAATTGCCCATACACCGATCGCCTAACAACTAAATTCTTCCCACATTTCGGACACGGCTCCTGCACTTTCTGCTGTTCAATATTATCATACTGCGTTTTCTCCTCAGCCGTAACTTTACTTGAACATCCAGAATAAATACAAACCTCCTGTGGTCGTTTTCCTTTGCGAATAATCATAATCATCGGATGCTGACAATGAGTACAAATCTTATCTGAATTTTTAACCAGTCCCGAACCAGGTAATTTAAAAGTCGTTTTACACTCTGGATATTTGTCACACGCAATAAACATTCCAAACTTTCCTTTCTTCATTACTAATTTACCATCACTGCAACCCGAACATTGACCAATATAACTCTGCTTCTCCCGCATCTCCGTAAGCGACCCTAATAGATCTGCCCCAATCTCTTTTTCTTTTTTCTTAAAATCACTAAGCAATTCAACTAATATCTTCTTAGCCCGCTCAAGTACTTTCTCCTGCTTCTCTTTACCTTCCCGAATCAAATCCATTTCCATTTCAAAATCCGCAGTTAATTTCTCATCCACAATCGTCGCCGCATACTTCTCAAGCACCTCAATCGTTCGCATCCCAAACTGTGATACAGTTATCTGCACTCCCTCAATATAACCGCGATCAAACAATCTATCTAATATATCTGCTCGTGTCGCTTTCGTTCCTAAATTACGTTTCTCTAACTCTTTGATAATCGACGCTTGATTAAATCTATTTGGCGGCGTCGTCTCTTTATTTTCTTGCACAATATCTTTCACGCTAACAACATCCTTCTCTTTCATTCCCGGCAGCGTTACTTCTTCCACTTTCACATACGGCTTGTAAAATCGATGCCATTGCTCATCTACCGTTCGCGTTCCTTTTGCAATAAATAACTCCGCATGAACATCCAGCGCCACTTCCATCGTTTCACGAACGGCCGGCTTGGCAAACGTTGCCATAAATCGCTTCACAATCAAATCATATATTTTCTGTTGCTTTGGATTTAATTCATTTGGTGTTAAACCCGTTGGATAAATCGCCGGATGCGCCGGATCCGTCTTCTTCCCATTATTCGGCTTCAATTCTTTTAACTTCAGCAGCTCATCACATAAATCACGATACTCCATCTGACGAGAAAGATCTGTGAAAATCTTTACAAACCCTAACTTTGGATCCAACTGCTGTGACGAAGTACGAGGATACGACGTCACTCCTGCTAAATATAACGACTGTGCAATCTCTAATGTTTCTTTTGGCGTAATCTTAAATTGCGCATACCCCTCAGTCTGCAAAGTGGTCAAATCAAACGGATACGGTGGCATTTGTTCCCGTGAAGTGCGTTTAACATCTTTCACTAAGCCTTGTTTCGCACCTTTCACAATTGAAAAAATCCGCTGCACAACCGCAGAATCAAACATCTTCCCATTGCTATGATCCGCTTCAAACGCCAGCTTCTCAAACTCACCATGTAATATGATCTCAGAATACGGCTCCGGCTTAAACGCCGCAATCTCCCTCTCCCGATCAACTAATAATTTTAACGCCGGCCCCTGTACTCGCCCCGCCGACATCACTTTAAATCTTCCCGTTGTTTTAATAGAAGCAGTAAGAGCTCGCGATAAATTAATCCCATAAAACCAATCTAAAATATGCCGTGTCTCACCCGCATTCGCCTGCCCCCAATCCAAATGATTCATCTTCTCATCATATGCTTTCACTAAATCCTGTTTCGTAAGTGTCGAAAACTTCATCCGATTCGCATCTTTTTTCTTACATGCAAAACGTATCACATTAAACCCAATAACTTCTCCTTCAACATCATAATCACACGCAATCGTAAACTCATCCGCAGTCTTTGCAAGCTGCGCAATCGTATCAATATAATCTTTCACATACGCAAGTGCTTTAGAAGATTTATTTGACGCCTGCCACTCCACATCAAACACCGGATACTTCCAACCGCTCGCATTCTTCTCAACCAACCCAAACAAATGCCCCACTGCCGACGTCACAATAATCTGCTTCTTCCCATGCGTTAACTCATAATACGACGACTGCTTATTCTTCTTCTGAATCAGCTTGCCATCCGCCAACGCTTCCGCTACCTTCTTCGCTGAACTTGGCTTCTCTGTGATAATTAATTCAACCATCGTAATGTAACACAACTATCCATTCATCATTATAAATACAGTCAATTTAATAAATTCTTTAAAAATGTTTGTGAGAAGAGTATCAAAAAAGTAAAAAACCAATCACAAACTATATATATCCCTCACCATCCCAAAAACCACAATGCACATCCACCAAAAATCAATCCAAAGCAACAGTATCAAATTCTTCATCCTCGACCAAATAACAAATAAAGAAATCGCCCGTGTCTTCCTCTACCTGCTTCACAACGACTTACATAAAGAACCCTTCGGCTTCATCGAAGACTTATATGTGGAAGAAACCCACCGCGGTCACGGCTTTGGCACACAATTAATCACCCATGTCATCGCCCAAGCCAAAGCCCATCACTGCTACAAACTTATCTGTACCTCAAGACACACCAAAGAAAAAATTCACCAAATGTACGAAAAACACGGCTTCAAAAATTACGGCTTAGAATTTAGAATGGATTTAAAAAAAGAATAAAAATAAACTGAAACAACCATCATGGAAAAATACCACAAACTACTCTGGACAATCTGTATCATCAGTATCCTCCTCTCCTCAATCACACTCATTTTACTCTACAAAAACGAGATATTAAATGCACTCACCGCTGCACCAGAATCAACCGACACCTCTCATCTAGTATACCCTCTCAAATCTTTAAAAGATCGCCTTCCTCTAACCCCTATCATCACCAACAACACCAAACACTTCTATCTTGAAGCAACTCCCATTCATTGGGAATACCGCACCAATCAGTATATGGTCGCATGGGCATATAACAACCAAATCCCCGGTCCAGAGATTCGCGTAACCGAAGGCGATCACGTCAAAATCACGTTAAAAAACAGTCTTCCTGTACCTACCTCAATTCATTGGCATGGTCTAGAAATCCCCTACACCCAAGACGGCTTGCCTGGCATCACTCAAAACGCCATCGCCCCAAATACTTCCTACACCTATGACTTCATCGCCAAACCATCCGGCACTCGATTCTACCATACCCATGGTTCCAAGCATGGTGATGAAGCCCAACAATTAGACATGGGATTATCCGGTGCATTTATCATCGAACCAAAAAAAGAACAGAATCAACAAAATAAAAATAACCCAACTGTAACAAACAAACCCTATGACAAAGAATATACTTTAATCCTCGACGAATGGGAAATTCTTCCCGATGGACAAAACGCCGCAAATCCTTCCAACGCCAATACAATGGATATGAACAAACCCTCCTCAACTTCACCACCGCACAGCATGAACTACAACCTCTACACCATCAACGGCCGTGCCTTTCCTGATACCGAACCTATCATTGTAAAAGAACATGATAAAGTACTTCTTCGCTTCATCAACGCAGGCACCTCCACAACCCACCCCATCCACATTCATGGGCATTCATTTAAAATAGTGGCAACCGATGGCAATCCCGTCCCGTTAAACGCAATCATCACTAAAGATACCATCAACATCGCCCCAGGCGAACGCTACGATGTAGAACTAATTGCAAATAACCCCGGCATCTGGATCACCCACTGCCATGAATTACATCACGCTGATGCCGGCATGGTCATACCTTTAATCTACGAAGGCTATTCACTTAATCTCAGCTCATTGAAAAACACAAATACAGTTATGTCACATGCCCAACACCAAAACTAAAAAAAAGAACAACGTAATATCACAATCCCAAAAATCTACCACCACCTGCCTCACCCCTGAACAATACCACATCTTAAAAGAAAAAGGAACTGAAAAGCCTTTCACTGGAAAATATCTCCACAACAAAAAAACCGGCACCTACATCTGCGCCGACTGTAAAACCGAATTATTCAAATCAAACACCAAATTCGACTCAGGAACAGGCTGGCCCAGTTTCTCCGATGTGAAGAACAAACAGAATGTTGAATTAAAGCAAGACATCTCCTATGGTATGCAACGAACTGAAGTACTTTGCAAAAAATGTGGCGGCCATCTTGGTCACCTCTTCAACGACGGCCCTACACCAACTGGACTAAGATACTGTATCAACTCCGCTGCATTGGATTTTAGTGAAGAAAAAGCCAAGAAAAAAGAAACAACCAAAAAGTGATTCTTAATAAATATTTCACCCAAACACTTATATAAAAACACTCTTTTATAAACAAAAAAATGTAGAGATAGCTAGGCTGGCGCGCTGGTCCTGCGCTGTTACCGTGAACGGACCTCACACGGAGCCGAAGCCTAATTGAAGGCCTCAAGAGCGTTCATCGGCCTCTTGTCTAACCGTCGAAGTCCTGTCCTGTGGGACTCTAACTCATCGAATCGTGTCAGATCGGGAACGAAGCAGCACTAAGGTGAGCCTAGCAGTGTTCACAGGGTCGCAGGATGGAGGAAAGAGAAGAATCAACCATGGATGTTCTGGTTGTCGACAGTTGGGCATGCCTCTAAACATCAACCAAAGATTCCCAATATCATGTCTCCCAATCCCCCAACCAAAATAGTATTCAAAACATTCATTCTGCGCAAACTTGAAAAAACAGACGCCCCATCGATCACCAAACATATCACACCAGATATAGTTCGCTACACCGCAAATATTCCATATCCCTACAACGAAAAGAATGCCCGAGCTTTCGTCAAACTCTCGCTAAAAAAAGAGCATCAGCAAAGAGCATTAGTATATGGCATTGAGATCCACAACGAAATCGTTGGCATCTGCAGTATAGATAATATAGATAACATAAATCGCAAAGGTATTCTGGGCTACTGGTTAGCAACAGAACACTGGGGGAAAAAAATAACCTCCCAAGCCGCAAAAACCATTCTCGAAATTGCATTTAACATACTTAATCTTCATCGTATCGAAGTCGAACATTTTGAAGAAAACATCGCCTCCCAGAAGATCATTCAAAAGCTCGGCTTCCAATTAGAAGGCACAAAACGTGACGTTTTCTACCGCGAAAACCATTGGCATAATAACCTCTGTTATGGATTAATCAAAAAAGAATAAAATAAAATAAATACAACAGAATTACTTAGTTAATTCTTCTAAATCTTTAAAGTTAACATCTGTATCTGTTTCTTGAGACAACGTATCTAATTCTGCAAGATCATCAGCACTAGCTGTAATCTCTTGTTCTTCTGCACTAGCTGTAGCTACCCCTGCCCCACTTGCCGGCACAGTAGTAGATGTACCATCTATCTTTCCCGATTCCGTATTTGTACATCCTAATACAAAAATCAGAAACATACTTAATACAACTGCACTTACTATCATTTTTCCCATAATAACCACCTTCCAATAAATGAAAAATAAAAAAGTTTAAAAGCTTTTCTACGAAGAAGCCGTCGCTTCTGTTGTTGCCGCTGTATCCGTACCTGCACTTGCCGAGCCCGTAGTTGTTGTATCTGCAGCGATACTTGTTGCCACAACAACTGCCGCTTGCTCAGTTACAGCTGTGCTTGCACTATCTTCAGCTTTTTCTTTCACACCAGCTTTCTGAGCTAATTCTTTATGAAGAGCTGAAAATGTACGTAAAATCTCTTTAGACTTTTGTAAATCTTCTGTAACAACACCTTGTGCTTTCTTCCATGCATCTTGAGCATCAGCTTTATTCTCAGCCGCTTTCCAAGCCGTCAAAGCAGCTACTCTATCTGCTTCCAATTTTGCTTGTGCCGCCACAAATTCTGTTTGCAATGCAACTAATCCTGCAACATCAGCCCCTTTTGATTTCAGTGTATCGATCTTCTTTTGCATTGAAGTTCCATACTCTTTATGTTTCTCTGCCGCATGCCCATTCTCTGCATTTATCAATCCTGCAATAACTCGCTTTTGCGCTTTTTGTACATCTTCCCAAGTCTTCTTCAAATCTTTAACCGCTGTTTTCAATTCTTCATTAGTTACACCTTCTTTAGCTTCTAACGCTGTAACTGCATCTCTCTGCGCTGTTAACCTTGTTTGTAACGCTGCAATTTCTGCTAATGCTTGTGTTTTCTCATCAGCAGATAAAGTTGCCGCAGCTTCTACTCGTGCATTTAATCGTGCCACTGAGCTGCCAATCAAATCAACTGTATTCACTAAATGCATTCGCACCCCTTTCTTCACATCATCTTTCTTCGCTTTACAATCAACATCGGTTTCTTTACAGTTCTTTGCTTCATCTCTAAGTTTCTTTAAATCAACAGTTTCCTTATGATACTCTTCTCGTAAATCTTTATGCTTTTCTTTTACTGCACGAAACTGCTCACGCTTTTCTTTTACCATTTCACGTACATCTTGCAATTTATCTTTACGTTCCTCTTTAACCATTTTAATTTTTTCTTTACTCTCTTTCACTGCCCCTTTAGTCTCAGCTTTCAAATCTGTAATAGCACCCTTCTTTTCCTCTTGAGTCATCTCGCTAGCTTTAATTTCTTTGATTGCATCCACTTTCTTCATCTGTAGATCTTTCACCGTTTTATGTTCTGCCGCAATCTTTACTTTCGCATCAGTTTTCACTGTTGCTTTCACATCTTTAGCTGAATCGGCACTTACTTTTGATTCTGTACTTGTTTTTATACTACCATCCGTAGTTGTTTCTTTATCTCCATCTGCTAATGCTACTTGTGCAATGCTTATCATAAACATCACAAACATCATTACCACGACCAATCGTTTTAATATCGTTGTCATTGTTTGTTTCCCCCAGTTTATTTTTTTAGTTTTTATTATTTTATCTTACGTTTATAATTTGATCTTTTCTTTGAGTTGTCTTCCACAAATATAAACGTTAAACACACTCTATTGCGATCACTGAACTCAAATTCATACTATCCTAAAGATCAATTTTCTTTATAAACATACTTTCATAAATCTTGCTAAAAGAGACAGAAAAAAGCGTTTAAAACTTGATAAAGAGTTATTTTAACTCTAAAAACTTAATAAAAACAAATTTGAACTTAAAACTCAGATTAAAGACATAAATGACCTATTAAGCCACTTTTCCCAATCTTTGCCCCAATTTATTCCGCTCCAAATACGCACGCACACATCCATACTGCCACTGCAGGTTTTGTGGTATAACTTTTTCCACATAGTGTTCATCCGGAAATAACTTCAATCTAATTCTACGTTCCACTGTAGGTAATTCAGCATGTGCATAACACTGTAACGTATCTACTTCCCCCTTTAAAATCCTCTCCACACCTTCTCCTCTCCCAAAATACACTCTCCCACTTTCTTCTCGGAAACGTTCACTGCACTCCATCCCCGGAACTGCTGAAACTAATTTCTCCATATACAACTGTAACTCATTTGCAGAATACAACCCATTTACTGATGCAATCCAAAAATCCACTCGATGCCCATACCGGTCAACAGGATTACCATCTAATAAATAACCATGTTCCTCTTTCTTCACAATCACGACATCACCTATGTTCTCAAGTTCTCTTAACAGCTGCTCAACATCATCTAATAACGTCATTAGTACAAATATCCAAAAAACACTATATAAATATTATGGCACAGCAGACCTAAAATCAAATCACAACCATTAACTCCCTGACCAATACCATTCTCCCTCATCATCCTCAGAAGTATCCTGCCCCTCCCTGAGCTCAACATCATCAATGTCAGCAAAATCATCAACAGGAGCTTTTTTCTCTTGCCCCTTCTTCAGTTTGCGTTCATTCTCCTTCCCTTTCTTGTCTAGTTTCACCGGTTGCGCCACTACAGCAGGCATAACTTGCGGTTCCCGCAACAACTGACGCTGCGCACGTCCTTCTTGCCGTTGCAACAATTCCATAAACGGCCGCTCCTGTATCTTCCCTCTATCCAGAAAATATCGCTCAAGCGTGTACAACACCGCAATACCTAACGGCACACGACGAGCAATACCTGTATGCATTTTACGAAACCTATATCCCTCAATCCCTTTTGTTGCCTGATGATATAATCCTAATAAATCATTTTCAGTATACTTCTTTACTCCCCCCTCTTGCCCATACAACACCACCGCATGCTCTCGGATCATCACCGTCAAAGAGGGCGATGCCAATTTTTGTATCAACGCAATCCCATACAACTTCTCCTCTTTTTTTCCTTTCTCTTTTACCCCGCCCAATTCCCGCCGCAGCACCTCTTCTAACACTGAGCGCTGCGGTTTCGAAAACACCAAACGCCGCTCTCGCAGCGCAATTGCATACACTCCCACAATTTTATCAACATCATCTTTCGTATAACTCATCCACTCCTAAAAACCAACCCTCTTTAAAAATATACCGATGATAACTACTAAAACATAACAAACAAGACCATTAGTTAGAAATGAAACAAATTAAAAAATAAATCATAACATTTATTAATCCCTTACTTTCAAACCATATTATGACCTGGCAACAATCACACTGGGAAGAAAAAGTAAAACAAAACAGCACAAAATATCTGCGAACCTATCTCGTCCCCCCTTGGACCGATGACGATAAACCCGCAAAATTCAAATTTGGTATAGAAACCGCTGACAACACAAATATTCTCTCTCTCGAATGTCGCATAATTGCAAAAAGTGAAGTTGACAACACTGATGTCACTCACCGCTTCTATCTCAAGGACAACCAACCGACCCATTATAAACGAAACAAAGAATCATCCGTTAGTTGGCCACCTATAAATAAGATTACGCCCTGCCCAACAGAATTCATTACAGGAAAATCATACAAATATCTCGAATCTTTAGCCCAACAAGTCCCCTCTTTAGAACAAAGCCTCCATCAACTCTCCTCTATTATTGATCGGAAATATTCCTATACAAAAAAAGAATAAAAATGACAGACACAACTACCCTCCCTCAACCTAGCTATCTACAAACAGACATCGCACAACACTACATCCGATTATATCCTGGAGTTCAAAACCACATTAGAGGAATTGAAACCATTTTAGAATCTAACCCCCTCTCAAAAAGTCCAAAACAAGATTATTTTATCTATCGCGCATGGAATCTCTCAGAATATCTCAGCAACGCTATTTGCGAGATATACAAACAGGATAATTGGCATGTAACTGAAGAGAAAAATAAAGAAATACACACATTTAAATTCCATAAAATAAGAGACTAAGTAAAAGAAACATTCACAAATACGGATTCTTCGCATCCTCACAATAATTACCACAGAATCTTAAATTTTTTTCATAATCTCGTTGTATTTCAGCTAAATCACATTCAAATAAGAGAGATAAATCTCCTTGCATTAAACGAGAAGAAACAAACGACACATCTAATCTGCGCAATTCTGGAAAACTAGCAAAAATATTCATAGCCCTATCCCACCACATCTTTTCAATCTGTAATGTCTGTTCAGCCAATTTAGTTCCTGACAGAACCATCAGCGGAGAATTGAAATAACAAGAAGTTCGCAACCCCATCATCACCGCAACATCAAAATTAGAATGAACGTAAAATTCTTTCCCATTTAAAATATCCGATTGTGACCGATCATATAAAATAAGACTTTCCTCTTTGGATAAGCAAGTAATAATATTTTTAAGAATTGTCCCATGATAAACAGTTTGGCTCATTATTTTTTTCCAAACACCACTCACCCCTAAGTCTTCATACTGTTACTACATACCCTATTTCCATTTAAAACTATTTAAAATCTTTGCAAAAAAAGTAAAATAAATAAAATAAAAATTAATTATTCACAAGCACTTCCGCATCTCTCCCAAACACATCTTTGATCGTCTCAAAAATAGGTTCTTTGATAAACACCCGCGGTGGGAACTTCATTCTCGCAATCTCTTTCTCCATCTCCTCAAGTGAACTCTCCTCAAGCGGACCAAGACTGCCATCTTTCAACAGCGTCGCTTTTTCAATACGCTGCTCTTTCGCATCCACATCATGAATCACAAACGCCATTGTATCTAACAACACAATTTCCCCAAACTTGTTGCCATGCTTAATTCGAATCCGCGCCCGTTCCAATTCCCGCCCTCGCTTGCGCTGCAAATACTCCACTAAAAACTTAATCAATCCGCCGCTTCCTTTACGTGCATTTTCAATATCAATCTTATCAAGCTTCTTCGCATCATACTTCTTCTTCGCATCAATTATCTCATTTAGATCACGTAAATACCTATCCGGCACTTTACCTGTACTCACCAGTTCTTTCTCAAACAACAACACAATCTCATTATCATTCGCCCGCTCAACACCTTCCAGCTTCAACACATCACGAATTATAGTCACAACTTCATCATACAACACTGTAATACTTTTCTCATTGTGTCGCTGCTCAATCTCTTTAAACAACTCCCCAATCCGCTTCAGATACTTCTCCGCATTCGTAATCAACCCGTCAAGTTCCGTCCCACTCAACTCTTTTTTATCTCCATGCTCAATTTTTTTGCGAATATCTACATTATTCTTCAAAATGTTTACATACTCCTGCTCAAGTAACTTCTCCCGCTTCACAAAAATCTCTTCCATCACTTCTGGCGTCTCTCGCGGTGTTGGCGGTGGCAGCCCATACAACATAATTGCCGCCTGACTTGGCGTAAGAATCGCATAATACGTATCCTCCATCCCCATATCTTTCAAGCGCAATTTCAGACGTGAAATACTCTGCTCACCCGTACTCATAAACAAATCAATCGCTTCTCGCGAAGGTTTAATTCGTCCCATCCGTAGCAACTGCTTCCATGGCATAAAAATGCCCCGATCATAAAATGGCACCCCATCTCGTAGCAATGTAAAAATAATTGGATTCGCTTCTTTTAACGACTCCCAAAAATCAGTTAAAATATACACCTGAATATTCAACTTATTCTTAATACCTGTCATCTCTCCTGCTTCCGCTCCCATCCCAATGATAATTGACCGCAATTTATCTTTCAACTCCACGCGCGTCATCTTCTTGACATCTGTATCATCAATCACAATCCACACATCAATATCAGACGTCGCAGTAGCACGCCCTTGCGTAAGCGAACCCGCTAAAACATAACTTAAAATATACTTCTCAAACTTCTTAATCACCATCGACTTATGAATCTCGGCAATCTTGATTGCAGCTAACATCCCATTATCATAAATCGGTGCTCCCATCGCAATCAATCGATTTAAATCATACTTCGCATCATAACAATTCTGCCATAAATCCGTTAACAAAATACTTTGTGGAATTAAATCTTTATCCGTTTCTTCCCCAATTTTCTTAATGATTGTCGAAAACTTCTGATATAACTCCTCTTTTGACATCGTCGAAGACGTTGTATCATCTACAACCACAAGCACATGTATCTTCTTCTCATCGATTGGTTCCGATTTCTGTCCTTCAGGTGCTGCTCCTCCTTTTGATCCTCTTTCACCTGCCGGCAACCCCGCCTCACCACTTTGCTCTCCTTCCGCCGCAGGCATTTGTTTATCCGGAGGCAACAACGTAATTCCCACAATATAATCACCAAACTTATCCAACACTTTTGCTTTGAAAGAATCCAATTTCTCTTTTAACAACTGCAACTTCTTCTCTAATTCTGGTGGCAATTTTGGCATTACCCCCTGCATTTGATCTAACCCCGCTCCACCCCCTGCTTGCCCTGTACCACCCAACTGCCCAACAGCCCCACCGCCTGCTGCCCCACTGCCCAACAGCCCCCCTTGCTCCTGCTTCATCCCAATTGGTTTAATAGATTTTGCTTGTAATGAACTTACTTTTTTTGCCATATAATCATTCCTCCGTTTAATAGTACCTGAAAAAGCGATTTTTATATCTATCCGCCCCCACTGCGACTATATTGTATATATATTCCATTAATATTTTAGTAGATTATATCCTTTTCCTTTATAAATCAATCTAAGTGCGACATTTTGATCAGCCCTAACTAACATGCCACCCCAAAATAATAATAATCACTTAAAAGTAACAAAATAACCACAAGATTTATATATCAGCCCCACTTTTAAGCTAGATATAACACAATTACAGAAACAATTAAATATCAAAAAGAGAGGTAACCCAACTATGTCCGTAACAAACTATCTGAAAGCAAAACATGCAGGCGAAGTACTTAATGATACGTTAATCCATACCGCTGTCAGCGCCTATGTACAAGCAGAAAGTACACTCATTGGCCCAGATGGTCTTGTGGATAAATCAAAACTCAAAGACGAATCAAATCGTAGAACCTTAAGTAGCGCAGTATACTCTGCATTAGTTGGTTTTTCACTAACATATTTTGGCGCAGCCACAACCGATGATACACGCCAAGAACAACTCGCTTTTGGTTTGTTTGGAATGAATACACCAGCCGTCCAAAAGTACGTAGATGACAATCAAGAAAAAGCAGGCATCTTCGAATTTCTCAATTACGCCCAACGTAATACCCCATTTGGTTATTTCATGCGTCAAAACAGTACAGAACGACCAAAAACAAAACTGGAAGATACGGATGCAGACGAAGTTGTAAATCTAACAGAAACAACCACTCTTGTTGATCCAAGAAAATTAACCATCGATAGCATGGTTGAACTCTTAGAAGAGCACGATGCACAAGGCACCATTCGCCCAGCGTTTTTGAAAGGAAAACACTACAGCGTCTAAGAAAAAAAATGCAATTAATAAATAAACCATAGAGAGGAAAAAACAACCACCATGCCAACCCTCTATGGTATTCTTTCTGATTTTCATAAAACCAGTCCAACAACAATTGACATCGCTATGCAAAATTTAGTAGCTGCTGGTGCACAAAAATTAATTCTCAACGGCGATCTTGTCGGAGATCAAAATCCACATAGAATTCCTCAACCATACTATCTCGACTACCTTCTCAAATCTGCTGCCGATACAAATCTTGAAACCTACGTCCAATTTGGCAGCCACGAAGAATTTTTTTCAAGCGAAGAAGTCGTAAAAAATAAAGCTCGTCTATACGGCAACATTATCAACATCTCAACCCAACAAAATATTCCACAATCAGATCACAATTTATTATTCTTACCAGGTTCAGACGTCAACAGTCATGGCGAATATACCTTGGGCACAGATTTACCATCAGGCCTCTATCTTATCACAAAAGATGGCCCGCTTCAAATAAGAAATCAAGATCAATACGCCACGTGCCTACAACTAATTCAAGAAAAGCAAGCCAAAGGAATAGTACACTACGAAAATACAAATGATATAGTAAAACACACAACCCAGCCAGAAAAAACCATTCTCATCTGCCACATACCCCCCTTAAGTGTTGGACCTAATGCTATTGACCGAGCACAATTTGGTCTTGCCATCGATGCATTCATGCTCGACAAACGCCCCGTAGAAAAAGGTGCTATCTTTCCCTACCCCTTAGCCAAAGACCTCATCGACTACGGTGCACCAATTGAAATGCAAGATAAAAACATCGGAAACCTAGAACTCGCACAAGTCATGGACACACTAGGCATCACAAAATCCATCTGTGGCCACATCCATGAAGCATCACATCGTGCCCATGACCAAACCGGAACTCACATTCCAGAACACACCTACACACAAACTTTACTCTACAACGCCAGCTGCATGGATAAAAACCGCATAGGCCTCCTCTATGTCAAAGACAACCAAGTCGCCTACCAAAATATTCTTATTTAAAAATAACATTTCACACAACCAATCTATCTTCTCCCCATCCGAAAAGCTTATAATCCTCTTCTTCCCTCCTTCCAACCAACATGGCAAAAAAAGAGGAAGAAGATAAAACACCTTATATTACCAAACATAAGAAACTCTATACTCACGCAACTCAGCTCCATGATACTGCTGTCCATACACATCAAGCAGCATATCAAAGCGCCGTCAACAAACATCTTGTTGGTGATGATGGCGAAGTCAACTTTGAAAAACTTGATAACCTGAAAATACAACGTGAATTCATCGACACCATGGCCGATACATACATCAGTAAAGCACAGCAGCATTTTAAAATTAGTAAAGATAAAAAATTAGATGATCTTGAAAAAGATATGCTCATGAAAGCATATGCTGGTGTCACCAGAGGCACAATTAAACAATACGTCAACGCTCATGGTAAAAATTTCAAACACCAACAATTTAATCAATTTACCCAGCAATACACTCGTGATCTTCAGCAGCAATTATATGCCTCCGCAAGTGCACACATTGAAGAAGAACATATTCCTGATATTGTCAAACACGTTGGCTTAGAAGCAAAACTAGATGGTGGAAAAATTACCGTCCAAGAAGCAGCCCATCTCTTAGAAACCTATCAACGCGAAGGAGGTATCACTGATAATGATCTGCGTCAAATGATACCAAATTACCAAGCAAAAAAACCTAAACCCAAAGAAAAAAGTAAATAATTATTTTCAATTATTTAATTCTTAAAAGAGTATAACTTTAAAAAAACATCAAACCAAAAAATTGTGCCCGTCCTCTCCATAGAAAGAACGGACACCTTCCTTGGCGGAAGTATGATAATTGTATTAGTCTATAGTGGCGGACATAAATAAATGAAAAATAATTATCCGCCAGTATAGAGAACTTTGCAAAATAGGGATTTTGACATTTTTTGATAATTAATTTATCAAAATCCCGGCTATTGCAAAGTCTCTTAGAGAAGTTTGAGTAGAAAAGATCAATTATTCAAACTTCTCTATATATGAAAGACACAACATTTTACTCAATTATTTGTGTCCTTCAGTATAATTCCCATCACCGCCCAATCTGCAAAGATAAAACCGATGCACCGTTTCAGTATGCTCCTCAACCGCATCCCAAAATTTCTCCCTCACCGGAAAATAGCGGCACTCCCAGCCTTTCGCATGACAATAGTTCTCCACATACTTTCCATCCTCCTCCTCAAAAGGGTGCAAGATAAAAGTACTTCCTTCTACCAACAATGGTACCCCAACCAAGATTTCATCTAAGATTGCATTTAACGTTGTATAATCAGTCATTCCCATACATTCACCTCCCCCTTACATATAGTGTCAGACAAAAATAGTTAATCTATAAATACCAGACAATATATTCCGAAAGACGCAACAATTATCTATTATTATTTGCGTCTTTCGCTATAATCCTGCAGAGTCACATATCCCTCAGCCCGAAATTTCTTCCCTTCCTCACGCTCACGAATATACGGCGGCTCTAACAAAAATAATTTTTTTGCCGGATCATATCCTAATTCCAGCAACATCTCTGCTAAAAATCGCACATCATCCACACTTCGTGCAACCCCCTGATTCATCTCTGCCGCCACATTGTAATCCAAACCAATGAAACCCTCCTTTGTTTTCCCAACATTAATCCAGCGCATCGTATTCCCATACTCCTTCACCCCTGCTTCCTCATCCCACATCACACCGCTAAATTGCCCTTGCATCGCCTCAATATGATGCGCCGTACTTCCCACAACCATCATCGTTCGACCAGTAACTCGCTCTGTTACTCCTTTCACAAACGGCATCGCCACATACAAATCAAAATCCCGCTCATTTTGTGCGCAACGTAATAATACTTGGCGCCCTTCCAAATTATACCCAAGCAAATTATCATCTATACTAGGCATTCGCTCCACAATCTCCATTCTTTTCGAACGTGACGGTTTTTGTTGTTCTGGTTTTCCGACCAATGCAATCAATCCTCCGTTTTGATATGGCCGTGGCCCCTCCTGCACAACTCTTGATGACGCACTCCAACTCCCTCCCCAATCTGATTTGAATACCATTTTGTATCTCCCTTCCGCCAAGAAGTGAGATCAAACGTAAAACAAAAAGAGAAAAAAAATCTCAAATTGTTCTACCACATCAACTGAATTAGTACAACCTATTCGTATCGTACCAATCACCCTCTTTTGCCATCACCACTCGCACCGGCTTCTTACCTAATTGCTGTGCAATATCAATGGCCTCTTTCATCGCCCGCTCATGCAAACCATCATGGTACAAATCATTCATCTTCGGCTCATGATGCGTCAACACTAACAATCCTACACCCGCCATCGTTGCCATCTGCAAATCCGTTCGATAATCACTATGCCCCCATGTGGGCATAAACTTATTTTCCAAATACGGCGAACCACGCGGCTCATACTGTGCATCCGCAAACACAATATCTGCTCCGCGCCAAAACTCAACCACTTTCTCATCAAATCCATTTTCATCAGGTTCAAAATCCGTTGAAAACACCATTATTTTTGAAGTCGCATCTTTCAACTTCTCCGTCAACCGATACGAAATACTATTGCCCGGATGATTCAACGCTAACGTATCAATACTCATCGTATCCGTATCATAAATTTTCATCCCCGCCACAAAATCATTGTACTGCATCACACCGCGTAATGCTTCGATTGGCGCCGGAAAGTTACGAAAGTCCTGCTGTTTCTTTAAAACCGTCTGCAAACCATCCCCTTCCACACAAAATAATGCTGGAAAATATCCCGGTTGATCCGAGTGCTCACGAATCGCCGCTTCTAATGAAAACTTCGTCCCATTATGTACACCTTTAACTTTCGCTTCGCCATAAATCTGAATCTTATTGCCTGGAATATATGCTGGCCCAAAAAAAGGCAACCCTTGGATATGATCCCAATGCGTGTGTGTAATATACAAATTCAACTCTTTCCCCTGCCCGCTAAATCCCCCTTTTGTTGCCAGATATACACCTAAATCTCGTATACCTGTACCTGCATCTAAAATATGTGGCGTCCCATTCTCCTCCTCAACATACAAGCATGTCGTATTTCCCCCATACTTTGACGTCTGTACTTCTCTATCAAATAACGTTTTTCCCGTTGGCGTAGGTATACTCCCACGCGCTCCTGCAATGCCGATTTTCATAGTAGTCTCCCTTCCGCCAAAAAAGAAGTTATATTTTGATACTCATTATTCACGAGTTGTTGCTCTCTCTTCATTTGTTTCTGTTCATTCTGTTTATGTTGTGTTTGTTCATTTTTCATAAAATACCTAAAGCATCAGAACTATATAAAACAAAAACCCACAAGAATACGAAAAAAACATAACATTTATATACAAAACAATCTTTTTTACCAAAATATGAGAGTATTAGCCCAAAAAAGTCCTAAAATCGCCTTGGACCAAAAAGACTGGCGTATCTTAAAAGAGCTCATTTCAAACGTCAGACAACCCTTATCGCAAATAGCAAAATCCACACTTCTCAGCAGGCAGTCAGTAGAATACAGAATAAAACAACTCCAACATAATAATCTTATTATCGGCTCACGTACCATTATTAACATCCCTCAACTCAATTACCGCTCCTACCATATCTTTCTTGAATTACATTCACCAGACCAAGAACAATTACTCATCACAAGATCCCTCCAAGCCCCCTACGTCAACGCTATCATCCAATACAGCGGCAAATATAACCTTGAAATCTCAATCATTGCCAAACACGCCGAAGAATTCCTCAACTACTTTCAAACCCTCACCCAAAACATCACCATCCGTAATGACACCGTTCTTATTCTTCTCTCAACTCTTCGCAGCGAAGTGCTTCCCCCCTCCTACTTTCCCAAACAAAAAGAATTTTCAAAAAGCAAAATGGAAGAACAATCACAACCACCTAAAAAAATCACCTCAACCTCACTGCAACCCCTTGATCTCAAACTCCTCTATGCACTCTCCAATAACGCAAATATCTCAAACATCACTCTCGCATCTCAATTAAACGTCTCCAAAGATACGATAGCGCAACACATCAAACAACTCGAAGCGCAAAAATACATTATCCAATACCGTCCCGTCATCAACTACGCCGTGCTTGAACTCTCCATCAACTCCATCCTCATTAAAATCAACTCCAACCTCCAAGAAACCGCCAAATTCGAACAATTCCTCAAAACTCATTCCTCAATTCTCTGGGCCACCAAAACCTTTGGCCACTACAACTACCTCATCTACGCCATAACAAAAAACCTTGACGAATTCCACGACCTCATCAATACTATTAAAGATACATTCCAAAACTTAATCAAAACCTACGAAATCCTATTTGCATTCAAAGAAACCAAATATCAATTCATGGCAGAGTCGATGATTGTAGAGGAGAAGAAAAGATAGAGAAATAATGATTCAAAAAGTAAATAGTCTACTTCCTACTCTGCGCATAGCCTAAATGACGTAAAAACACATCAAACAAGAATTATAGTAACTGTGAATTATTTTCGAACATTTGTTCACAGTTACTGAATAGTAAATGTGTGTATAAATGTACGATTATTTAACACATTTACTATAAACCTAACATAACCCTACTCCGCCCCCTCATTAATTTCTTTCATAATCTCTTCTTCCACTTGCTGCTTAATCTCCGACTCCGGCACATATTTACCCGCCTCCACTTTATACGATGCAAACAACGCTTTCAACCCCGAAAATAACCGCGCCGTGTCCGTTCCAATCTCACTCTTAAATCCTGCTTCCAATGGCCATGTATACAAATACTTATTGATAACCCCTTTTAAGAAAAAAACCACCGGCTTCATCCCCCACCGATGTTGATAATCACTTAATATCCACGCATCAAAATAAATATCCACATCCCCTTGTTGAAACTTCTTTCTCACCCCATGCACTTCCTCCAACGTCTCCGTCACATGATCTAACGTAATCCGCATCTTGATCATCAAAATAACATAATTTGTCTTCTCTTTAAACGGCCGCAACTCAATATACGTCTTCCGACCCGCATCCGTCACTAACTCCTCCGTTTTCTTCTCCCGTTTCGTATACCCTAACTCCTCAAGCAACAAATTAATTTTATGAAATAACTCATCTGCACGAAAGATTCCTTTATACTTCAACTCCCGATTATTAATCACTAAATTCTTTTCATAATATAAATCAACATCAACCATAAAGTTTCTCCATTAATCATTCTTATAGTCCAGTGCACAAATAATGGAACTTTTCAATAGGCACTGTACTATTCTAGCAAATCTCGCAAATGTCCCATAATTAACAAGATTTACTATTAATTAATTCTGATTTCCATATTTGTATACATTTAAATAAGTCTTTAACTTCTGATGTAAATCATCCACATCACTCTTGATCCACGTCTCAAACTTCTCATAATGCTGCCGAAATAAATATTTTTCAATCACATAGCTTAGGAACCAAAAAAATGGCTCTTTTGTCCACTTATCTTTTCGATCACTAACCACATACCCATCAAACGTCATTCGTATCACGCCATGATTAAGCCTCAACTTCTGCCCTTCATGCTCTACTTCCACTTCTCGCACATCAATCATATTCAACTTAATCCGCATCGAAATCTTATAATAATCACTCGAACTCTTCCATGGTTCTAACACAATCTTTATCTGCTTGCCCGTTGGCGTCACTAACTCCTGATTCATCTTCTCAAACCAATCCCACCCTTTCTCATAAAAAAAAGAAGAAATAACATTATACACTTCTGACGCTTTAAACAACCCTTCGTACCCTAACTTTAAATGATCAACAACCAATGTTCTCTCAACCATACCAAAATAATTCTTTCACAACTTATAAATTATTCTATCGTATTCAATCTGAAAAATTTACCCCGAACCATATTACTCCACCACCAAAAGCTTTAAGAACTCCTCAAACTCTTCCTCACTCACCAAAAGCGGTGTAGAATTATATGGTAACATCATTACTCAAATCATTTTTTAAGAAATTAACTTCAAACCCGTTTAGTAAAAAAAGCCATGTAAAATTAGGATTATACGGCCCACCCAATGGTGGAAAATCTACTTTAGCTAACCGTATCTGTGTCGATTGGCTCAACGAAGAAATGTCCTCTGTTTCTCATATTGCCCACGAAACCAGAGAAGTCATCATCAAAGAACAAGTAACCATCAAAAACAAAAAAGGTAAAGAATTAACTTTCTCTCTAGTCGACACCCCTGGCATTGCCACTAAAATTGACTATGAGGAATTTCTCAGAAAAGGTCTCAACAAATTAGAAGCAAAAAAACGTGCTAAAGAAGCCACCAAAGGTGTGATTGATTCCATTAAATGGCTTGACAACATGGATTCTGTCGTTGTCGTCTTAGACGCTACCATTGACCCCTACTCCCAAGTCAACATTACTATTATTGGCAACTTGCAAGCCCGAAATATCCCAGTCATCATTGCTGCAAATAAAGTTGATCTACGAAAAGCCAATATCGACCTCATTAAAGCCGCTTTCCCCCAATATCCTGTCATCGGTATTTCCGCCAAATATGGCAAAAACGTCGAAGAATTTTATGAACAAATCTTCAAACTGGTAAAATAAATACTTGGACACATCTAATCAAAAATAAATAACAACATAATTAACAAAAAATGAATAACAAAATATAAAGAACCAAACAGACACAATACAAACGATAAAAACGAAAGTAAAATAAAGGCACAGAAAAACCTAATAGAAATAAAACGTGTATCAGAATAATCAGAATTAAAAAGAGGCAGACAGAATGGTAACATTTCAATTTATTCCCTATCAAGACATCGAAAGCTTGACCTCTGCAAAACGCATTAACAAACTTCTTAATATTGTCAAAGACAACCGCATCGTCATCATGGAAGGACGCTTAACCAAAGAAGAAGAAGGCGATTTAATTGAGATCACCATGGAAGAAATCGGCCCAAAATTTAAAGGCATAGAACTAAGTGTTATCTACCCAGACAAAAACACCCAAGATTGGCAGCAAAAAATGAAAAGCGTATTTGCAAATATGTTATTAGGCGATCGCTTAGGCCTAACGATTATCGGCCCAGCCTCCATTGTCAAAAAGATTGAAAAAAACCCTGATAAAATCGAATTATTTACTAAAGAAATGTCCATTAACGCAAGACTTCACGGAAAAAAATCTCGTTAAAAAAATTAAAAAATAATTAGCAACAAACCTATTAAAAAAAAAACATAAACCATGCCCCACCAATGCGTTCGTTGCAACAAATTCTTCGAAGACGGCTCTCAACAGATTATTAAAGGCTGCAACTGCGGTGCAAAATTATTTTTTTATATCAAAAAACAGCAGCTAGATCAAACTTCTAAAGACCTTCTCACAAACTTCACCGAAGAAGAAAAACAACAAATTGAACATGACGTCAAAGAAATCCTTCACGTCAAAGAAGAACTTGACAACCCCGTCGTCCTTGATCTTGAATCCATCCGTGTATTACAACCAGGAAAATACGAACTCGACCTTGTTCATTTATTCAAAAAAGACCCTTTAATCATCAAACTTGACGAAGGAAAATATATGATTGATTTACCGCAGGCATTTAAGAAACAAAGTGGCGTTGATGACATGCCCTAAACAAAAAAAGATTACTTCTCTTTTCGCAGCACACTCGGCCCCGGATTCACCCAAAATTTCTCATACTCCCGCGCCACCGCCGTCTGTTCAGAATCATCAACTAATCCTGCAGGCAAATCAAAAAACCTAGACCCATTATAAAAACGATCCTGCGTGATATACAACAACCCGCCAGAAACAAGACATGACGCAACACCCGCTAAATCACAAGAATTATCACCAAATCCTAACGTATTTGAAAGATATATTTTATTGAAAAAAAGATCATTTGTAGTTGTACGAAAAACATTACTTTTTAAAAATTCAATTTTAGGTGCATACTCTTTAATTCTTGTAAGTCTATCATCTAAAGAAAAATAATCACGATTCAGCGTATTTTTTTCACCCCGACCAGAATCAATAAATCTAAAAAAAGTATCAACATCACCGCTTTCTAATTTTTTCATTCGCCATTCAGCATATTGGATTTGTATTCCACTAACATCAACAGCAATGACCTTTGCCCCTTTCTCCAATAAAGCAAAAGGTATATCTCCCGAACCACACACTGTTAAAATAATATCATCGCTCTTCACAGATAAACTCTCAACTATCGCCTCAACCGTTTCATTTGTGGCAATATAAGATACAGTAGACCTAAACTCTTCATCACTAAAACTATCAAAGTTCAAATCCATACATTCTCTCCAAAACCTCAAAAACCACACATTTTCTAAAACTAACAACCAAAACCACTTACAACTTTCCTTTCTGTGCTTTATCCGAAATAATTGCACTATGTCCCGTCTGATCCTCAATAATAATCTTTAACGAATCACGACCTAACAACACATTATTTAACTTTTTAATCATCACTTTTGCTTTCTTTCGTACTGAATCATCAGCATCAGCATCATCTTCATCACCGCTATCAACTGAAGACTCAATAATTTTTTTAACTTTTTCAAGTAACCCTTCAATATTTGTAACATACCCTTCAGATGCAGGCCCAGGCTCCATAGTAATTATATGAGGAATCTTTACCGTTGCTTCACCTGACTTCACTACACGAATATTCATATCTTCCTCAGTAGAAACCTCAATTGTATATCGTGCGGGTTCTTTCTTCTCAACAGGCTCTATATCTCCTTTACGATAGCCACACGCCTCACACTCCATTGAAAACACAAACACTCGCCCAAAATAAGGCACATCTACTTCATCTTCTCGCAGTATAAGCTTCTTTTCCCCGCAAAAATGACATAATTCTCCTTTGATTTCTGACATAGTACCCTAAAAAAGAACGATGATTTAAAAAGATTACGTTTTCGTATTACAGATGGGATTACATAAACACCAAATTAGAACAAGTAAAAAAGCAAATTTTATAAAGCAACACCTTATTTTTCTCAATAATGCACCGGTAGTATAATGGTTAGTACACCGGCCTTCCAAGCCGGCTATCCGGGTTCGAAAGAAAAGGTTTAGCTTAGAAAATCCAATTGGTTAGCATCCTCGATGTCGTAAAACCTGTCTCGAAAGTCCCGGCCGGTGCACATTTTATTTTTTCTAGTTATTGAACAGCACCGGACGGTTCCCGAACTCACAAGTGAGGATATCGGCCGGTGCACATTTTATTTTTTCTAGTTATTGAACAGCACCGGACGGTTCCCGAACTCACAAGTGAGGATACCGGCCGGTGCAGTTTCTTTCTTTCTTTATCAAAAAGCAACGGCCTGCTCCGAACT